>JACMOK010000164.1 GCA_014378065.1 Flavobacterium sp. | reverse complement strand
TCATATTGCGATGTTAAACGATTCTAATATTGCGAAGTTTTTGTACTTTTGACAAGCCAAAATCATCATGAAAGAAGAAAATGTCATTCTAGTTAATGAAAAAGACGAGCAGATCGGAACGATGCCCAAATTAGAGGCGCATGAAAAAGCCATTTTGCACCGCGCGTTTTCAGTTTTTATCCTCAATGATCAAAAGGAAATCATGTTACAGCAACGGGCGCATCAAAAATACCATTCGCCGCTGTTATGGACAAACACTTGCTGCAGTCACCAACGTGAAGGGGAAACTAATATCCAAGCTGGAAGTAGAAGGCTGCTGGAAGAAATGGGTTTTCAGACGCCACTCAAAGAGCTGTTTCATTTTATTTATAAAGCGCCTTTTGACAACGGACTTACAGAACACGAACTCGATCACGTGATGATAGGCTATTTCAACGGAAACCCTTTAATCAATACCGATGAAGTTGAAGATTGGAAATGGATGAAAATAGAAGCTGTTAAAGAAGATATGGTTCAGAACTCAGGCTTATATACAGTATGGTTCAGAATCATTTTCGATGAATTTTACCATTATCTCGAAGACCATACGATTTAAAAATTGCTGAATGTCAGTGCCAATTAAAATTAAAAAATGAAAGTTACCATATCAAGAAAAGCGCATTTTAACGCTGCCCACAGGTTGTATAGAAAGGACTGGTCGTTTGAAAAAAATGATTCGGTGTTTGGGAAATGCAACAATGAAAATTTTCATGGCCACAATTATGAATTGATTGTGAGCGTTAACGGCGAAATCGATCCAGAAACGGGCTATGTAATGGACGTGAAATTTCTCGCCGATATCATCAAAGAGGAAGTAGAAAATCAGTTTGATCACAAAAATCTGAATCTCGATGTGCCCGAATTTCTAGATCTTAATCCCACGGCCGAAAATATCGTAGTTGTAATTTGGAATAAAATCAGGAAGAGAATCAAAGCCGATTGCAGTCTGGAAATCGTTTTGTATGAAACCCCACGCAATTTTGTAACTTATAAAGGAACGTAATGACATTACAAGTAGGAGATCCTATCCCGTATTTCTCAGCGGTAGACCATGATGGTAAAGATTTTGAAAGTACAACTGTAGTTGGTAAAAAATTCTTGGTGCTGTACTTTTATCCAAAAGATGAGACGAAGGTGTGCACAGACCAGGCCTGCAGTTTTCGTGATCAATACCAAGATTTTAAAGATCTGGGAGCCGAGGTAATTGGAATCAGCAGCGATAGCGTCGCTTCCCATAAAAAATTCAGCAAACGCCACCAACTGCCGTTCTTGCTCTTGTCTGATGCCAATAAAAAAATTAGAAAGCTTTTTGGTGTGCCCAATGATTTGTTTGGATTAATTCCGGGAAGGGTGACCTATGTTGCAGACAAAACCGGGAAGATCATTATGATTTTCAACAGCATGTCTGCCGCCATTCATATAAAAAAAGCGTTGCAAGTTTTAAAAAAGTAGCAGAATCAGGAGCTGTTTCCCGCTGTACACTTTAATCTTTTTATCAAAAAATAAAAAGGATTTCCGTTGCCATCCGGGCTAGAGTTTCCGGTAGTATCGCGATTTTGCTTCCAAAAAAATATTTTTCCAATGAATCAAAAATGCTATCCTCTGCAATTCCATCCTATTTTTAAAGAAAGAATTTGGGGCGGAACCCAGTTAAAAAAACTATTAGACAAACCAATCACTTCTGATATTACAGGCGAAAGTTGGGAGTTGTCAGCCGTTGCAGGTGATGTTAGTGTGATTGCCAACGGTGATTTTAAAGGACAATCGCTGACAGAAGTAATAGATCAATTTCCCGAAGCTATTTTAGGCACGACGGTCTACCGACGGTTTGGAAAGCAATTTCCGTTGCTTTTTAAATACCTCGATGCTCGAGAAGATTTGTCAATTCAAGTCCATCCAAACGATACCTTAGCTCAGAAAAGGCACAATTCGTTTGGAAAAACCGAAATGTGGTACGTCATGCAAGCAGACGAAAACGCAAAACTGATTGTCGGATTTAAAGAAAATTCAAATCCCCAAGACTTCCTTTCACATTTAGAAAACAAATCCTTATTGTCAATTCTTGATGTAGTAGAAGTGAGTGCCGGAGAGGTTTACTTTTTAGAAACCGGAACTGTTCACGCTATTGGCGCGGGACTTGTGGTTGCAGAAATTCAGCAAACATCGGATATTACCTATCGGATTTACGATTTTGATCGTCTGGACGCATTAGGAAACAAAAGAGAATTACATGTTGATTTGGCGTTGAAAGCGATCAACTATCATACAGTGAAGGCGAAGAAAGCGTATTCTAAAACAAAGAACCTGGCCAATGTCATGGTAGACTGTCCTTATTTTACCACCAGTTTAATTCCGTTAAATGGCACCATTGCAATGCAGAAAAGCGGAACGTCTTTTACGGTTTACATGTGTACTGACGGGATTTTTGAAATAAAGATAGAAGATAAGACCTATGCTTATAAAAAAGGAGATACCATCTTAATGCCGGCTGCGATTGCGTATTTTGATTTGACAGGAGAAGCTTCGGTACTAGAAATTTACATTAAATAGGTTTTAATAGAAAGAATATGTGTACTTTTGCCCGCGAATTAAGAATTTAAAAAAATACCAAATTACCATGGCCAACGTTAAGAATTTAAAAAAAGACATCAATTACGTTTTAGGAGATATTATTGAAGCAGTTTATCTATTTGAAATGTCAACAACCGGAAAACCAACCGATGCAACCAATGCTTTAATTGACGAAGCGATCGCAACATTTGACACGTTAATCACCAAAGTAAACGCTAAAAAAATAGAGAATAAGAAAGCACATTTTCAGCAAATTAATGTGGAGTTAGAACAAGCTGCTAATCAATTGGTTGCCAAGATCAACGATTTACAGTAATTTTCAGTAGCAAAAAAGTCTAATTTTATTTTGCTTATTTAAAATTCACGTTTATATTTGCAACCGAACAAAATGCCAGTGTAGCTCAGTTGGCTAGAGCAGCTGATTTGTAATCAGCAGGTCGTGGGTTCGAGTCCCTCCACCGGCTCAAAAAACCATCACAGCAATGTGGTGGTTTTTTTTTTGCAATTTTTTTTGCGCGTCCTGATTAAAATTATCTGGTTTACGGCTCGACTTGTTTGCGTTCCAAATAGAATTTTTTAAGTTTTTTTCCATACATGGATTGGGCCACCTTTGGCGACATCGATTTTTGAATCGTATCTAAAAACTTAATGTTAATATTGGATATTTCAGACAAAGTAACAAACGGCGCGACTTCAAAATCGTTATTGGTAAGCGCAAAATTGGTAGTATAAAGATAACGTCTTCTGGTGATGGCATCCTGAAGGGTCGTAATACTGTCGGCCATTTTTAAATTTTTATTTTTTAACGCGTTAAACTTGAGTTCCATCAAGCTAAGGTTCTGGTCATTGAATTTAGACGTTATTTTTTTAAATTCCTCATATTTAGTTTGATTTTTAGAGCCCGATATTTTGGCGTCAGATAGAAAATAGGCCAGTGAGGTTTCAATTTTGATTGCGCCCGCTTCTGCAAAAAAAGGCAAATTGTTGTCTAATGAACTTGTCACACCTCGATCTAAAGCTAAATAATACATCTCGGGAGATTTGATTTCGAGATCGCTTGTGAAATCCTCGTTTCCGTTAAATTGAATCGAATCAATTATCACGAGTGCAGTGTCTTTAATTTTCTGAATGTAAAGCGTTCCCTTTTTTAGTCCTTTAATAGTACCAGAGATATGCAAATTTCCTTTACCTTCTTTTTTGGAACAAGAAATTAGGAACAATACGGTCGTCATCAACATAAAACAATAATATTTCATAGAGGTATTTTATTTGCAGTTTATTATAAATTGCGCAGCAAATAATAGCTCGCCATTTATAAGTTGTAATGCTTTAGCCTTTGAGCCAAGCTTCTTTCAATTTGTTGCTGGTGGTTTCGGTTGCTTTGTAGCTCGTTTGGTCTTCGAGCGGAAGTTTGATCTTTCCCTTTAAAATTATTTCTTTTCCATCACGCTTGACTTTTACTGTAACTGGATCGTCATTTTTCCAGCTTTGACTAGTCATTATTAAATCGTAGATATTGTCTAAAGTATAACTGACCTCGTTTAGTGCCATGATAATATCTCCGCCTTTGATGCCCAATTCAGTATAAAATGTATTTAATGGAACACCAGGAAGCACGTAGATTTCTTTGGTTTCTTGGTTGACAGAAATGTAAGGCGTCTTGTCTTTTAAAAACACATTTCCGGGCACTTGAACATTGATCTTAGTAACACCCATTTTAGCAAAAAAGGTATCGTACGGAATTGGCGTCTCACCTGCGACATAAGTTGCCAAAAATTGGCCTACCTCAGGATAAGTCAGTTCAGTAATTTTTGAAAAGAGTGCCGCATCATCAAAAGGCTTTTGAACTCCGTATTCGTTCGATAATTTTTGCATTAAATCTAAAATCCCCCGTTGTCCACTGCTTTTTTCACGGATCAGAATATCAAGGCACATGCCGATCAAAGCTCCTTTTTCATAAACATTGAGGTATTGGTCTTTGTAAGGCTGAGTTAAAACGTTGCTGCTCATTGTGGTAAATGGCATGGTGTCGTTCATGGCATTTGCATTTGCAATTTTACCAGCCATTCGGGTATAAAATTCAGCCTCCGAAATTAGTCCTTGATTTACCTGAAAAAGATTGGCGAAATATTCAGTAACTCCTTCATAAAGCCACAAATGTTCTGACATCTTGGGCGCATTGTAATCAAAAAACTGGATTTCCTTTGAATGAATACTCAGAGGCGTTACTATATGAAAAAATTCGTGGGAAACGACATCTTTTAATTGTGCTGCGAGTTCTTCTGCTGGCATGGCTTCAGGCATTACTACCGTTGTTGAAGTGGGGTGCTCTAACGCCCCAAAACCATGGGCATCGTTTTCTTTATTAACGTCAGACAAATAAATAAGCACGCTGTATTTTTTAGTGGAATTGAACTTACCTAAAAAATTCTTTTGTGCGGTCATCATCGTTTTCATATTGGGCGTAATACTCTCCGCCGTATGAAGTCCATTGGGCGAATATACTGCGATTAAAATTTCCATTCCGTTGATGTTGAATGTCGTGTAGTCAGGCTTGGCATATAGTATTGGATTTTCTACCAATTCGGCATACCGGTCGGTTTCAAAAATGTCATTCGTTTCGCTGGCGTCACCATCCGTCATCGAAGTGGCTCCCCACAACGTTGCCGGATGCGATATTTTCACTTCATACCGTAAATCTTTGCCGTCTGAAAAATAGCCCACAAAGGCATGGGTGTTCAGCAGTATGTTTTTTCCGGCTTCAATATTGCTGCCTGCAGGCGAAAAAATATCATGGCTGCTTTCATTGTCGAAAGTATCATTGACTTGATAAGTAATTTTGGCTACTCTTTTCGTGTTTAAAATTTTCCAAGAGTTATCGCCCATTTTGGTTACCATAAGCGCTGCTCCCTTTTTATCGAATGCTTTAAAGTTTTCAATAAATTTTCCGTAATCGTCTACAGCGTAGGTTCCGGGAATGATTTTCGGGATGTTATAAATAATTTCGTTTGTGGTAAATTTTGGAGGTATCACAGAAACCATCACTTTGTCGTCTGCGATCGTAGTTAAATCAATTAGAACCACAACAACTTGTACTGGTTTGTTTTGGCTGTAAGCATTATAATGACATGCCGACACTGCTAAAGCGCAGGCTAAAATTAAATTCTTCATACTTTACTTTTTTCTGTTTAAAGTTTCCAAAAGTATAAAATTGTTTTACTTTATCCTCCTTTTTTAAACAGAATGTGATTGTAATCAATCGGCAGACTCAGGAAAAAAAAACCTGATGATTGATTATTTTACCAACACTTTGATATAAAATCAGATATCAATAAAATGGAGTTATTTTCAATCGGCTGATACAGTTACCTTTTCGCCATTTTATTACCAGAAATCTGTTTTTGCTGTGTGCATTTGAATCGGTCAATGCCATTTGCTCGAAGTTTAGCATGTTTTGTGGAACGACCTTGGACCCGCTGGCGCCACATTTTGAAACTGGACAACTTCATTTCGTTGCGCATAATTTCAATAACCTCTTGTTCAGAAATATGAAACTGGAAAGTAATCGCTTCAAAAGGCGTGCGATCTTCCCATGCCATTTCTATGATTCGGTCTATTTCTATCGAGGTAAATTCTTTTTTCATGGGTAATCTTTTGCTAAAAATAAAAAAACTCTTGTAGAACAAGAGTTAAAATTTAATCAAATTTATTTTTAATATAGTATTTGCCGTCGAGATCTTCGTCAAAGTCATCAATCTTTATTGGTTTTGGTTTTGGTTTGGCCGCATTGGCTTTCTTCTTCCAAATCTCAAATTTCTCTGCCGTGAGTTTCTTTTTCATTATTTCCAGAACATCTTTCTCATCAATCGACAATTCTTTCTTAATGATCTCAAATGGATTTCGTTCTTCTAATGCTAGTGTAATCAGCCTTTCGGATTGCTCCCAGCTTAGTTCGATGCGTTTACTCTTCTTCATTCTTTAATTGATTCAATCAGTACTTTTAGTGGTGCGTTTTATATCTCAATATTAATAAAAAAACCAATTACTTTTTCTACTTCATTAATTTTTTTTTATGATGTTTGTTTTTGAGATTAAATTCGCTTCTTTTGAAAGGGTTAGATCCATAGATTGCTAATCTTGTTGTGCTCTTCCGGCGCGCGGTGGGTGTCAATTAAGTTAATAATTCGATATTTTGCCAATGATGTAAAAGTGACGAAAATTCTGTCCCAAATCGAAAAAATGTTTGCATAATTATTGTTTGTTTAAGGCGAAACATAGCGGTGGTCCACCTTATGCCTATTGGAAGATACAACAAAGTAACTTAAAAAGACATCTAACTTTTTAGGTAGTGAAATGCTGGCATGATAAAATCGGGTCGCGACGACAGATAAAGTTTGCTGTAAAAACCCAGCGACATCAGGCTGCCTGCATTTAAAGTGGCTAAAAGCGTAAATGCAAATCGAAGCAGGCTTTCTCTAAGATGGTGACGAATCAGGTCAAACCGCCAAAGAAATTTGGTTTTATGTTTTATTCAATGAACCAAATAAGCATTAATGAGATCGAGCAGGAGTAATCCAGCAATGGCATAAAGACAAATATTTATCTTGGAAAGCCGATGCAAAACACCAAAATAATTCTGAACCGTTCAATCTGCTGTTTTTGATACAAAGAAGGCGAATCAAAAATTAATGACGATGGTCGTCAAAGAAAAGAAGAAATTGATTCCCGCGTGATGCTATTTCTTATACTCAAATCGAAATAAAGGAAAATTACTTTCCATCAACCAAAAAACAGCAATTCCCCCCACCAGAATCAAACTTCTGTGCGACGACGGAATGGTCGAATAATAATCAATTGCATTAGCCATCACAATAGTTTTACAGACATTTATTGAATGACTCTAAAGGTCAGATTAATTCGATAACCAATAGGTTTGGCCGTTTTCGGAATCTGATGTTTCCAGAAATGTTGGGTGCCGCCCCGCATCAAAAGCAAACTGCCAGACTCTAAAATAATACTCTGCTTTAATTGCGGCTGGAGGTTGTGCTTTAAATGAAAAATTCGGGAGGCGCCAAAACTTACTGAGGCGATAACGGGATTTTTTCCTAATTCTTTTTCATTGTCGGCATGCCAGCCATTACTGTCTTTTCCGTTGCGGTATAAATTGAGTAAAACTGTTGTAAAGTGGGTTTGCGCAATGTTTTCAACTTGGTTTTTTATTTTCAGCAATATGCTACTCCAAGGCTGCGGTTGCATAATAATATTAGAATACGAATAGGGCTTTCCGTCATTGCCAAACAAAGCAGTGAGTCGCGGCTGCGCATGTGTTTTTCCAAATATTCTGATGTCGTCCTGTTGCCAAGGGATGGCCTCGAATAATTCGTTAAACATGGCGTCGGATTGTGTAGTGTCGTAAAATTTTGGGTAGTAGGTTACGTCAGCATCAGGCAAGTTTAAGGCAATGGGTTCGCCGGGAAATAAATTATCCATATTTTATAAATAATCAAAATTAATGAACATCCATGAAAAGATCTGCAAGCAAAAGCTCTTTAAGAATCATTTTATAAAAAAAGTATATTGATAGGCCCAAATAATCAATACAAGCTGCAACGGAAGCCTTAACAATAAAATCCATTTCGATAGCCCTAAGCCGGCTTTTCCATTCCTATACATAAATAAATTAGCGGGAAAAACCGCAATTAGAAGCGCAATAATTCCTAACGCTGCGTATTGCGAACTTGCGGGAATACAGAGTAAAATGCCGAGCAACAGTTCGGCTCCTCCGCTGATGAGATTGAGTAGTTTTGGGTTGGGAAAAGAGGGAGGAATAATCTTAAGATAAAGTTTTGGTTTGCGGAAATGATTGATTCCAGCAAGTATATAGAGCGTCGCCATTATATATAAATGCCAAGGTAAATTCATAAAAGAATTGTTTTTACGAATTTATAATAAAAAAACTAGTTTTGAGAACATTTTTAGGCATGGTAATTATTTTTTACCAGCTTCAATAAAATTGTAGATCTTTTTTTTTAAAGATTCCATCTGTTTCTTTATTCAGGATTCCAATTTATTTTTAAGTAAAGTGGCATTCGACAAAATGGCTTGCGAACTTTTGGACTGAATTGTTCAGAAAGGACTTAACGGATTTATTTCTTAGAGGATCGGCTGTCGGTCAAGCCACTCAGATGCAGGCGTAAGGCATTTACGGAAATACTAATTTCCCAAAAGGATATTCCCAAAGAAACCAGTAGGCAAAGTAAACTAAGTCCAAAAAGATAAATAGCGGCAATTTCCAATTCGAGAAACAACAGTAGCATTGCAAAAACCGAAAGAAACAAGCACAGTACACCGAACAACTGCATGTAGCGAATTAGGGTCAAACGCAGGTTAAGATTTTTAATTTCCAAAAACGTGATTGTGCTTTCATTTTCATCATAATTCTTTTTTAAGTTTCGAATAATGGCTGCAATTGTTAAAAACCGATTGGTATAAGCAAGCAGTATTAACGAAGTGGCAGAAAAAAGTAGGGCGGGAGTCTCGATGTGTAAAGTCATTGTAATAATTTTTCGCGTTCAACAGATAAATGTACTTCATTTTAAAAAGCATAACAGTAAAATAAAGTTTACGTAGGTTTCAAGACGCGAAATTATGCTAAATTGCGCCGATTTAAATGTATATAATATATGAAAGCCTCCTTCAGATTAAAGCACCTGCTTTTTTTGGTAATTTTTAGTTTTAGCGCTGCTAAAAGTTTTTCACAGTGTTTCCAAATAGAGAGCATATTGGTCGATGCCTGTGACTCAGGTTCAGACGAGGGACTCAATGAGATGGTTCGTTTCAAAGTTGGAAGCTCGGCGATAAATACCCTGAGTTTATCTGTAAATTGGCCTAATAACACTTGGCAGGGACTTGTTCAAAATGCCACCACCTTGGCAAAAGTTGTGGCCTTAAATGCTCAAGTTACCGCGGCTGGCGGCTGTGGACAAATTTTAGAACCCGTTGGAGGCGTTCTCCCTGCAAATGCGAAAGTGATTTTGGTCACCAGTTTTAATTTTAGTGCTGCCACCAATGTTTTCGGCGCTATTACTGAAAATATTTATATTCTTTTTCAGAATAATCCCGCTAATACTGCGGGTCATTTTGCGAATTATAATGCCACGCCCGGAATTAGAACGCTTAGTATTAGTTTTGGAACATGCAGTGATACGGTTAGTTACGAACGGTCATTGTTGATCAATACCAACGGAACATCTGGTGGCACAACTGCAATAAATAACGGGTCAACAGTTAATTTTACTTCTGCTGGATCAGCTACTTACATTAACAATGGTTGCGTGGCACCAGTTGAAGTTTTTGAAGTAAATGCCGGAGCTTCGCCTCTCACTGCTTGTGCGGGCGCTACAATTTCACTTTCAGCAACCGCTCAAGGTCAACAAACTTTGCAATGGTCCGCTCCTTCTGGATTTTTTTCCGCGCCCAATGCACTACTTACGAATTATACTGTGAGTAATACCGTTTCTGGGGCTGTAGTTCTAACTTTAACCGCAATGGATTTTTGCGGAAACACAAAAACAAGCACAATAACGATTAATGTTGGTAGCACCGTAACGCCAACATTCAATGCAGTCGCTCCAATTTGTTCCGCCGCACCACTGTCTGCGTTACCCGTCACTTCTAACAATGGCATTACCGGAAGTTGGTCACCGGCTTTGAATAATACTGTTACCACAACCTACACCTTTACGCCTGCATTGGGGCAATGTTCTTCAACTGCATCGCTAACGATCACTGTTGGATTAAGTGCAACGCCGACTTTTACTTCAGTAGCGCCAATTTGTTCGGGCGCATCATTATCTCCATTACCTACAGCTTCTAACAATGGCATTACTGGAAGTTGGTCTCCAGCTTTAAATAATGCTGCGACCACAACCTATACCTTTACGCCTACTATCGGGCAATGTGCTTCAACTGCATTGCTAACGATCAATGTTGGATTAATTGCAGCGCCGACCTTTGCTGCGGTAGCACCAATTTGTTCGGGAGCAGCATTGATAGCCTTACCCACTACTTCTAACAATGGAATTACCGGAAGTTGGTCACCGACTTTAAATAATACTGCGACTACCGCCTATACTTTTACGCCTGCTATCGGGCAATGTGCTTCAGCTGCAACGCTTACTATCATTGTTGGATTAAGTGCAACGCCAAACTTTGCTTCGGTAGCGCCAATCTGTTCGGGCGCACCATTGACAGCCTTACCCACCACTTCTAACAATGGAATTGCTGGAAGTTGGTCACCGGCTTTAAATAATATGGCGACCACCACTTATACTTTTACGCCAGATATTGGGCAATGCGCTACAACGACTACTTTGAGTATTGATGTTCAGGAGGGTCTTGATTACATGGTCGTCGGAAGTTGTAATAACAACGCATACGTGTTTCAGGTGGTAGACGCCTCATTTGATTTAAATAATGCTGATTTTAATTGGCAAAACGCAAGTGGCCTTTCGGTAGGTACCAACAGTTCGAATTTTGATGCGACAGCTTATTTAAATTCCACTGTAGTTTTTGAGCAGTTGCCTTTGAATTTCTTTTTGACGGTTACTTCAGCCTCAGGTTGTGTAAAAACCAAACCAATTCTTCTAGAAAGTGTGTATTGTGCTATTCCGAAAGGGATCTCTCCAAACGGAGATAATGCAAATGATTCTTTTGATTTATCCCTTATGGACGTGAAACAATTAAGTGTATTTAACAGATACGGAACAAAAGTATATTCAAAAGTAGCCTACACCAATCAATGGTATGGTCAAGGAGACAACGGTAAAGAACTTCCAGACGCCACTTATTATTATGTAATTGAATTTAACAATCAGCATCCAATTAAAACGGGTTGGGTTTACCTCAATAATTAAAACCGGCACCAACCAATAATTTTTACATCCTTGCGTTTTATTTAAGGTTCTTTTTTAGTAAATCATACCAGCCACCAAATAAGAGTTCTTAGTTTTTATGATCAACAACATGAGATTAAAATATTTCTTTTGTACCTTTTTATTTGTTTGCTCGTCGGCTAAGAGTTACTCACAATGTTTTCAGACCGAAAGCATTTTAGTAGCAGCTTGTGCAGCTGGCGGATTTGAAGGATATAACGAAATGGTACGTTTTAAAGTTGGTGTTACGCCACAAAATACCAGTGCCCTAGCGGTCAATTGGCCAAGCAATACCTGGCAAGGTCTCATACAAAACAGCGTTACTGCCAGTCAAGTGGCAGCTTTAAATTCGCAAGTTATCGCTGCCGGTGGTTGTGCACAAATTTTAGAACCTGTTGGTGGTGTTCTTCCTGCCAATGCGAAAGTTATTTTAATTACGAGTCAGAATTTTAATGTGGGTGCTAATATTTTTGGTGCGATTACTGAAAATATTTATGTGCTGTTTCAAAACAATTCCAATGTTGCTGGACAAGGAGGACATTTTGGGAATTACAGTGCGACACCCGGAACAAGGACATTAACAATTTCATTCGGAAGCTGCACTGATACTGTAACTTACGAACGTTCTTTATTGGTTGACACTGCTGGATTGCCTGGCGCTGCTCCGGGTGCAACTGTTAGCTTTACTCCAGCAGGAGTCGCATCCTACACCAACCTTGGTTGTGTAGCTCCGGTAGAGGTTTTTGCTGTTGATGCTGGCTCAACCCCCATTACTGCTTGTCCGGGGGCGGTAGTTTCATTAGTGGGCTCCGCGCAAGGACAGCAAAGTGTAACTTGGTCAGCGATCGGTGGAACCTATTCGACCCCAACAACTCTGGGAACCAACTACACGCTGCCTTTTTCTGCCAGCGGCACTGTCATCTTAACACTATCGGCGACCAATAGTTGTGGTACGGTTATTTCGGATAATGTGACTGTAAATGTAAATTCCGGCGTCACACCTACATTCAACGTTGTTGCTCCTATCTGCTCCGGAGCCTCATTAGCTGCTTTGCCCGTATTATCCAATAATGGCATAACCGGAAGTTGGTCTCCCGTTTTAGATAATACTGCTACGGCAACCTATACTTTTACGCCCAATCCGGCGCAATGTGCTACTTCTGCCAGCTTAATCATAACCGTAAATAACGGTACGATTCCAATTTTTTCGCCCATTGCTCCGATTTGTTCGGGTACAGCATTATCGCCTTTGCCTACCATTTCTAACAATGGTATTACCGGAAATTGGTCTCCGGCTTTAAATACTACTGCTACAACTACCTACACCTTTATGCCCGATGCCGGACAGTGTTCAAATTCGGTGGGTTTGACCATTATTGTCGATCCGAAAACGACGCCCAGCTTTAATTCTGTTCCGGCCGTTTGTTCCGGCGTTGTTTTAAGTCCGTTGCCCACTACTTCAATCAATGGCATTACAGGAACTTGGACTCCAGCATTCAACAACGCGGTTACCACTTTGTACACTTTTACACCCGCTAGCGGACAGTGCGCCAATGCAACCCAGTTGACCGTCGTTGTAAATCCCATGGTAACGCCAACGTTCAGTTCAGTTTCAGCGATATGTGCTGGCCAAATATTAGCCCCGCTACCCACCAGTTCTAGCAACGGAATAGTAGGAATTTGGTCTCCAGCATTAAATAATACCGCCACGACTACCTATAATTTCGCGCCGCTTGCAGGGCAATGTGCCACCGCTACAAACCTGACTATCAATGTATACAATATCGGAACCCTTCCCACATTTAGTGCGATCGTTCCGATTTGTGCTGGAGGATTTTTATCCGCATTGCCTACTACTTCAATCAATGGTATAACCGGAACTTGGTCACCTCAATTGAATAATATGGTAACGACCACATATACTTTTGCCGCCAATACTGTACAGTGCGCAACGCCAACAACGCTGGTAATAACGGTGAATCCTGCCACCATCATACCAACATTTAACCCAATTGCTAGTATTTGTTCAGGAGCATCATTACCACCTCTACCCACGATTTCAACGAACGGCATAGCAGGAGTATGGACGCCAGCTCTCAATAACCTAACTACGACGACCTATGATTTCACGCCAACATTGGGTCAATGTGCCACCAATGCGTTTCTTACGGTAGAAGTAAACGGCAATACTATTCCGAATTTCCCTACCGCATTAGTGCTGTGTAATGGCGTTACGGCGCCGGTTCTTAATCCTATTTCAGGCAACGGTGTTTCGGGAACTTGGCAACCAGCAATAATTGACAACACAGCCAATGGAATTTATGTTTTTACGCCAAATGCTGGTCAGTGTGCCTCCCTAATTGTACTGACCGTTACCGTTACAGACAATACGATTAAAAATGAAAAGTATTATCTCTGCTTCGATGCCGCTGCTCAAGTTATCAATCCTGTAATTATTAACACCGGATTGTCGCCACTACAGTATCTTTTTATTTGGACATTGGCAGGGAATACGGTGAGTAATGCCGCTTCGTATCAGGCTAATAGCGCAGGAATTTACACGGTAGTTGCCACAAACATTACTACAGGTTGCACCACGACGACGATCGCTGAAGTAATTGAATCTCCTGTAGCCAATGCCAACGTGGTTGTAGAAAGCGATTTCGAAGCGGTTCAACAAATTGTAATTACGGTGACCGGAGGTTTGGGAGATTACCAGTACCAATTAGACTATGGTCCGTTTCAAAGCAGTAATATTTTCGCCATTTCACGAGGAGGTGATTACACCATCAACATTATAGATAATTCAGGATGTAATAATTTTGAATTGAAAGTTACGGCAATAAGCTATCCCAAGTTTTTTTCTCCAAATGCAGATGGCTACCATGATACCTGGAATATCGAGGGTCTTTCAAGACCACAAAACACACAACTGTTTATTTTTGATCGTTATGGCAAACTACTAAAAGAACTGTCTACTGCCGGCGTCGGTTGGGATGGCACATACAATGGCATCGCATTGCCCTCTTCTGATTATTGGTTTAAGTTGCGCTATCAAAATGCCGCCGGAATTACCAAAGAATACAAAAACCATTTTACTTTAAAGCGATAAAAAAACCTGCAATATTAACACTTGCAGGTTTTTAAGATTTCCTCGATTCCAATCTGTTATGACTTGATTAGTTCAAAACTTCTCTTTACAAAAGCAGTTAGTTCTTCTCCTTTCAATAAGTTTTGAGATAATTTGGCCAGATCCAGGGCCTGTTTTACCAGACTTTCTTGTGCGGATTTGTCACTTGTATTTAAAATGTTTGTGGCCAGTTCTGAATTTGTGTTTACCACCAAATTATACATCTCGGGCATGTTGCCCATGCCAAACATCCCGCCTCCGCCAGACTGACTCATTTCTTTCATTCTTCTCATGAATTCTGGTTGGGTGATGATAAAAGGGGCTGCCTGGCTATCTAATGCTTCGAGTTGCACCGAATAGTTTTGCTTTGGAACGAAACCTTCTAAAACGATTTTTAAATTTTCTTTTTCCTCATCTGACAATTTTGAAATAGTATTTTCGTCCTTATTAATCAAATTATCAATATGGTCAGAGTCGACCCTAACAAAGGTAAGGTCGCTATTGTCAGCTTCCAACTTTTGAATTAAATGCGAAATGATAGGAGAATCCAGCAGCAACACCTCATATCCTTTATCATTGGCGGTTTCTATGTAAGAATGTTGTGCATCTTTATTTCCAGCATACAACACTACCAGTTTCCCGTTTTTGTCGGTTTGCTTTTCCTTTAGATTTTCCTTCAATTCTTCTAACGTAAAGTATTTGCCATTAACGGTAGGATACAACACAAATCCAGCCGATTTTTCATAGAATTTATCTTCTGACAGCATCCCATATTCGAGAACGATCTTAATATCATTCCATTTTTTCTCAAAATCTTCTCGGTTTTCTGTGAAAAGGGCTTTCAGTTTGTCGGCCACTTTTCGAGTGATGTAATTCGATATTTTTTTAACAGCCCCATCGGCTTGAAGGTAAGATCGTGAAACATTTAACGGAATATCCGGCGAATCGATTACGCCTTTTAGCATCGTCAAAAACTCAGGAACAATTCCTTCAACGTTATCGGTCACATAGACTTGGTTTTGATACAACTGAATTTTGTCTTTCTGAATTTGCATATCAGAACCTAATTTTGGAAAATACAAAATTCCTGTCAGGTTGAACGGATAGTCTACATTGAGATGGATGTTAAACAAAGGTTCTTCAAATTGCATAGGGTACAATTCGTGGTAAAAATTTTTATAATCTTCCTCAGATAATTCGGTTGGCAATTTTGTCCAAGCGGGATTAGGATTGTTGATGATGTTATCTACTTCTACAGATTTGAAAGTGTCGTCTTTGTCTTCAGCAGCTACTTCTTCGCCTTTCTTTTGTTCAATTTTCTCGGTTCTGGTTCCGAATTTAATCGGAATGGGCATGAACTTGTTGTATTTGTTAAGCAAGGATTTAATCCTCGATTCCTCCAAAAATTCGACAGAATCTTCTGCAATATGAAGGATAATTTCGGTACCTCTTGTCGTTTTGTCTGAGGGTTCAAGTGTAAATTCTGGGCTGCCATCGCAGATCCAATGCGCCGCGGGTTCATCTTTGTATGATTTGGTGATGATTTCCACCTTTTCGGCCACCATAAAAGCCGAATAAAACCCTAGACCGAAATGTCCGATAATTCCAGCGTCTTTGGCAGCATCTTTATATTTATCTAAAAACTCTTCAGCACCTGAAAAGGCTACTTGGTTGATATATTTTTCTACTTCTGATGATGTCATTCCCATACCTTGATCAATGATATGAAGTTTTTTGGCCTCCTTATCAATTTTTATTTCAATCAGCGGATTGCCATATTCTACTTTTGCTTCACCAATGCTGGTCAGGTGTTTTAGTTTTAGCGTAGCGTCTGTTCCGTTGGAAACCAATTCACGTAAGAAAATTTCGTGATCGCTGTATAAGAATTTTTTGATTAAGGGAAAGATGTTCTCTACCGATACATTAATTTTTCCGGTTGTCATAGTAAGTGTTTTTTAAATTGATACACCGCGATTTCAAATAAGATACCGTTTTATCAAAAGTGACAAATTGTCGCTAGGTTAATTTTGATAGTAAATTGTTAAATTTTAAAACAATTTTACGAAACCTCCTTGTATATTTGCAAAGAATAATTTGTAAAACATATTGAAAATATGAAAAAGTTAATTTTTTTAGGCATATTTGTAATGATCCTGGTTGCGTGTAAATCCACTTCCGCTACTAATACGAAAGTTGATCGCAAATCACAAGTGGCAATTAAAGGAAATTGGACCGTTACTTCGGTTACTTACCCTGGAGCGGAATACATTAAGGTGAATTCGTTTGAAATTGCTGATTCCAAATGTTTTGAAGGCAGTACTTGGAAATTCGTTCCGAACAATGACTCTGGGGAAATGGCATTAACCAACCCGACTTGTGCTGGATTTAGTTCTCCGATTAAATGGTTTGTCAACAAAGATGGGCAATTTGTTTTAAAAGTTTTAAATGCAGGCATTAAGGCCAAAAGAGTTCGAGAAGGTTATGTGCTGTCGATTGCGGCCCAAACTCAGGAAACGTTTCAGCTGATCGATAAGATCAATGTAGGTGGAAAATCGACCGATGTAGTATACCAATTCCAAAAAGTAAACAATTAATAAATAGTATTATGAGAAAAGTTTCAATTATAGCTTTGACAGTGGTCTTTTTAACGGGTTTTGTTTTTACAGGTTGTGAAGCAGTCAAAAATACAAGTAAAGCGCAAAGAGGTGCTGGTATCGGGGCCGTTGGAGGTGCCGTAATAGGGGGTATTCTCGGTAATAATTTAGGTAAAGGCGGGAATGGTGCTTTAGGAGCAGTTCTTGGTGGCGTTGTCGGTGGTGTTGCCGGTGGCGTTATTGGCAATAAGATGGACAAACAAGCACGCGAAATTGACACGGCACTTCCTGGTGCTGAAGTGGTTCGAGTAGGAGAAGGCATTAAATTAGTACTGGGTGAGAATTCTGTTCGTTTTGATACTAACAAGTCAACGTTAACCTCTGGCGCAAAAGCCAATTTAGATAAATTAGTCAAAGTCTTTGGCGAATA
>JACMOK010000163.1 GCA_014378065.1 Flavobacterium sp. | reverse complement strand
TAAAGACATTTGGAAAACGATAGGCACCAACATCCACCATTATAAAACTTATCCAAGAATCGTTGGCGAAACGGGTGGAAAAGATTTCATTTTAGCGCATCCAAGCGCAAATGTAAAGCAAGTCGTGACGGGAATTGTTCGGGGTGCTTTCGAATTTCAGGGACAAAAATGTTCGGCGGCTTCCAGAGCTTACATTCCAAAGAGTATGTGGAATGAGGTCAAATCGCAATTGATTGCCGATGTTAAATCGTTAAAAATGGGCTCGCCCGAAGATTTCGGTAATTTCATCACCGCAGTAATTCATGAAGCTTCTTTCGATAAATTGGCCAGTGTTATTGACCAAGCCAAAAAAGATACAGATGCCGAAATTATCGTTGGTGGAAATTATAATAAATCAGTAGGTTATTTTATCGAGCCTACCGTTATTGTTACGACAAACCCAAAATACAGCACGATGGAAACGGAATTATTTGGCCCTGTTATGACTATTTATGTATATGAAGATGCCACGTGGAAAGATACTTTAAAACTCATAGATGAAACTTCAGAATATGCACTAACCGGTGCCATTTTTAGTCAAGACCGTTACGCTATTGATGAAGCCACCACGGCACTTCAAAATGCAGCTGGAAATTTCTACATCAATGACAAACCTACCGGCGCAGTGGTGGGCATGCAGCCATTTGGAGGCGCTAGGGCATCAGGAACTAACGACAAAGCAGGTTCTGCCTTGAACTTGTTGCGTTGGGCTTCGCCGAGAACGATTAAAGAAACTTTTATCAGTCCGGAAGATTATCGCTATCCGTTTTTAGGAGAATAAAAAAATAACTTACACTGAAAGTCCAGTCGGTTGATTGGACTTTTAATTTACTTTTAATTAATTTTTGTATATTCGACTCATATTTAAAAACTTACATTATGAAAATAACTTTACTTTTTGGTTTTTTATTGCTCTCTTTTCTGACTAACGCGCAATCGCCGATCAATTCTTTTTACATCCAGGATGATGCTTATTTCGCCGTAGTAACCTCAAATACGCCAATCGATCAAACGGCTTCAGGCGCAAATCAAGTTTGGAATTTCGATCAACTTGTGGCAGTCGGCACTTCAAATTACACGAATGCATTTCCCAATGCCGAAGAAACTGCAACTTTCCCCAACACCAGTGGCGTCATTTTATCTACCAGTACTACCAATATGGTAACTGCCACTTCACAACTTTTTCTAAAAGATGTGGCCACAGTAATTTCTATCACGGGCTTAAGAAGCGCAGATTTAGAGCTAAATTTTACATCCAACAATGCCACTTTGGGTGCTTTTCCGATGAATTACGGTTTTACGAACACTGATTTGGTAGCAGGTACTTTCAGCTACACCACCTACTCTGGAACTTTCACGGGAAACATTGTTACTTCTGTTGATGCTTACGGAACCCTTTATAGAAATGAAGGTGGAATTCCAAACAGCAATGTAACACGATTGAAAACTGTAATTACCATCTCGCTAAACTATGGTTTTTTTAATAATGTGGGAACAATCACGCAAACCACCTATAGTTATTACCAAAATGCTCCATCGAGCGTCAATGCTCCTTTGTTTAGAACTTCAACGACAACCGCGTTAGTGCCGCTGGCTTCTATCGATCAAACCGATACTTTAATGGAAAGTTTTAGTGCAGTTATTTTGGGCACTGACGATGTTTCATATCAAAAAAAAGGAATTGAGATTGCTCCAAATCCTGTGGTAAATCGTTTGGAATTAAAATCAAATGGCACGGTCACCGTATATTCGATAGCTATTGTTGATGCTGCCGGAAAAATTGTCTTAACGCAAGACATGCCTCAGCAATTTATTGATGTCAGTGCATTACAAAAAGGCATTTACCTTGTTAAAATTGAAACCAACCAAGGTAGCATGACAAAAAAGATCTTGAAAGAGTAGACAAAAAGCCCCAAGCAATTGGGGCTTTTTTATGCCTTAAACTTTAATGACAGGTGGACGACTTTCTTGGTTTCGAAAAATTCATCAGTAAAGAAATCTGAAATATTATATTCGGTAGCCTTCGGAAAATCTTTAAGCTCTTCCGTCAAATCGCCACCTTTAAGGTAAAGAATGCCATTTTTTAATTCGTGCTTGCTTTGCTTTTTGATTTTGTCTTTGACCCACAAAACAAAATCTGGCATGTTAGTTACGGCTCGGCTTACGATAAAGTCAAAATCTCCTTTTACATTTTCGGCTCGCAATTGTTCTGCTTTCACATTTTTTAGCTCCAAGGATTCAATGACTGCCTTGACTACATTGATTTTTTTAAGAATGATATCAATCAAATAAAATCGGGTGTCAGGAAACAAAATGGCTAGGGGAATTCCGGGGAATCCGCCGCCGGTTCCAACATCCAAGACAAAACTTCCTGAAACAAAGGGCTGAATTTTAGCAATTGCTAACGAATGTAACACGTGTTTGGTGTACAATTCGGAGATATCTTTTCTGGAAATCACATTAATTTTACTGTTCCAATCCTGATATAAACCTTCAAGTTTCTGAAATTGCTGGACTTGAATGGGTGTCAAATCTGGAAAATGTTTTAGAATTTCTTCCATCAGATATTTTTTTTAACAAAAGTAATACTTTACTGTTGAAATATTTATCCCAAATTTGGCAATGAAAATATTTATAATAATTACATTTGTACCTTATTAAATTATATGAATACTACCACCCCTACTTTTTCAAAAACAGACAACCTGAAATTTTTCAGAACGCTAAACGCCAGAGTCAATGCCTATTTTAAAGACAATAATATTCAGAAAACAGGCAACTGGAAAATCCATTTAAAAACCATCATTTTATTCACGATTTTTTTAGCGCCTTATTTTTTAATTTTAACGCTTGAAATGTCCATTTGGTATCAGTTGATGCTGAATATGCTGATGGGCGTTGGTATGGCTGGAATTGGAATGAATGTAATGCACGATGGAAACCATGGTTCCTATTCGTCTAAATCTTGGATCAATAAATTCATGGGAGGAAGTATTTACGTGTTGGCAGGAAACGTTTACAATTGGCAGGTACAACACAATGTATTGCACCACACTTATACCAATATTCACGGTCATGATGAAGATTTAGATGCCGGAAGAATCATCCGTTTTACGCAGAATGCCGAATGGCACCGTTTTCATAAATTTCAACATTATTATTCCTTCTTTCTTTACGGATTGCTTACTTTCAACTGGTCTTTGACTACCGACTTTAAACAAATGAATGCCTATTTAAAGAGAAAACTATCTTATGGCGAACCGCAAAACCCCGCACGATTGTGGACGGTATTGGTTATCACCAAAATAATTTATGCCTTGATCTGGATTGTTTTACCGTTGGTTTTTGGCGTGACTTGGTGGAAAGTACTGGTAGGCTTTTTTGTAATGCACTACGTAGCGGGAATTATTCTGAGTGTCGTTTTTCAGCTTGCACACGTGGTAGAAGAAACTTCAAATCCTGTTCCCAATGAACAAGGAGAAATCGAAAACACTTGGGCCATTCATCAATTGTACACTACGGCAAACTTCGCTCCCAAAAACAAAATCGTAAACTGGTTTACTGGTGGTCTCAACCATCAAATAGAACACCATCTGTATCCACACATCAGCCATGTGCATTATGGAAAAATTGCAGAAATTGTGAAAGCCACCGCTGATGAGTGCAACCTGCCCTACCATGAATTCAAAACCATGCGCAGTGCGGTAATAGCCCACTACAAACATTTAAAAGATTTGGGACAAAATCCTCAATTGGCATAACAAACGGAGACGCACTTAGTGGCGTCTTTTGTTTTTAATATCAATTTACACTTTAAAATCCAATCCATGAACCACTTTCTTTCTGACCGAATTAATAATTTATCCACCTCACAAACCTTAGCCATGGCAGCCCTAGCAAGGGAATTAAAAGCGCAGGGAAAAGACATTATCAGTTTAAGTTTGGGAGAACCCGATTTTAACACACCCGATTTCATCAAAGAGGCAGCCAAAAATGCAATCGATGAAAACTACAGCACCTACTCTCCGGTAGACGGGTACATGGAATTGAAAGAAGCTATCTGTCGCAAATTCAAAAGAGACAACAATTTAACTTACAAACCCGCCAACATTATTGTTTCAACGGGCGCCAAACAGTCCTTATATAATATTGCTCAAGTAATGCTCAATGATGGCGATGAAGTCATCCTTCCTGCACCTTATTGGGTTAGCTATTTCGAAATCATCAAAATGTCGGGGGGCATTCCGGTGGCAGTACCCACTTCAGTAGCCACCGATTTTAAAATCACACCCGAACAATTAGAAAAAGCCATCACGCCCAAAACCAAAATGATCTGGTACAGTTCGCCCTGCAACCCCAGCGGCTCGGTTTACAGTCGGGAAGAACTGACCGCCTTGTCCAAAGTTTTAGAAAAATATCCGAATATATTTGTCGTCGCTGACGAAATCTACGAACACATCAATTTCTCGGGAACCTTTTGCAGTATCGCTTCAATCCCGGGCATGTTCGACAAAACCATTACCGTAAACGGCGTAGCCAAAGCCTTTGCCATGACCGGCTGGAGAATCGGCTACATTGGCGCTCCCGAATTTATAGTAAAAGCCTGTACCAAAATGCAGGGTCAAGTGACCAGCGGAGCAAACTCCATTGCGCAACGCGCCACCATCACGGCAGTCGATGCAGACCCTAATGTTTTAAAATACATGGTCGATGCCTTCCACAGCCGACGCGATTTGGTCGTCAAACTGATTCAAGAAATTCCGGGAGTAAAACTCAATATTCCCGAAGGCGCTTTTTACGTCTTTCCCGACGTGTCATCGTTTTTCGGACAAACATTGCGCGGAACCCCGATAAACAACGCCGATGACTTTTCGATGTATCTGCTGTCTCAAGCCAATGTGGCTACCGTAACAGGGGATGCTTTTGGAAATCCAGATTGTATCCGTATTTCTTACGCTACGAGTGAAACCATCCTGACCGAGGCCATCCGTAGAATCAAAGAAGCACTCGCTTAATTAATGTCATTGCTTCGGGTTGCTTAAAATTAAGGGCGTTTCCCTGCGGGTCGCGCTTTGCGCAGTGCGCGGCACTTTGCTCCAATCGCTAACGCGAACCACCCGTCCCTAGATTCCCACTCAAAAAATTAAAAATGCGGGATGCTGTTCTAAAAATACAATTTTGAACTCATGACCAAAAAAATACTACTTCTCGGTTCCGGAGAACTCGGAAAAGAATTCACCATCGCGGCACAACGCTTAGGCCAAAAAATCATTGCTGTCGACAATTACGAAAACGCACCCGCCATGCAAGTCGCAAACCAATTTGAAGTAATCGACATGCTTGATGGTGCCGCACTTGACCGTATTGTAGCAAAACACCAACCCGATTTTATCGTTCCGGAAATTGAAGCGATCCGAACCGAACGTTTTTACAACTACGAAGAACAAGGCATTGTAGTGGTGCCTTCCGCGAGAGCGGCCAATTTTACAATGAACCGAAAAGCGATCCGCGATTTGGCTTCTAAAGAATTGGGTTTGCGAACGGCCAGTTACCGTTTTGCTGCCAATGTGGAGGAACTGCAACAAGCCGTACTTGAAGTTGGTATGCCTTGCGTTATCAAACCGCTGATGTCTTCTTCAGGCAAAGGACAATCAACCATCAAAACCGAAAGCGATATCAAAAAAGCTTGGGACTATGCCGTAGCAGGTTCACGCGGCGATGTGGTAGAAGTCATTGTTGAAGCCTTCGTCAACTTCCATTCAGAAATCACTTTATTGACCGTTACCCAAAACAACAACCCTACGCTTTTTTGTGCCCCCATCGGGCATCGGCAAGAACGTGGCGATTATCAGGAAAGTTGGCAGCCCGCCAAACTCTCAGCTGCCGATTTGTTTGAAGCGCAGCAGATGGCGGCAAAAGTCACCGAAGCATTGGGCGGTGCAGGACTATTCGGCGTAGAATTTTTTCTCACCACCGAAGGCATCTATTTTTCCGAACTTTCCCCACGCCCCCACGATACAGGAATGGTCACGCTAGCCGGAACACAAAACTTTAATCAATTTGAGCTCCACCTGCGTGCGATTTTAAGTTTACCCATCTTTGAAATTACTTTGGAAAAAGCAGGTGCTTCCGCCGTGATTTTAGCGAATGAAAATTCAATTCATCCTATTTACATCGGAATTGAAAAAATAGCCGCGTTACCCAAAACCGATTTTCGCATTTTCGGCAAACCTATCGCAAGACCATATCGTCGGATGGGCGTGGCTTTAGTTTATGACAACCTCGAAGCACCAATAGCAGAAGTTGTAGGTAAAGCAAAACTTGCTGCCGAAATCGTAAAAGTAATTTCTGAATGAATTTAATTCTCCAACATATTTCCAAATTTGTCTCACTGAATGCCGAAGAGCAAAACCACTTTTTATCCAAAACAGAAATTAAGCATTTTAAAGCCAAAACCATTATTTTGAATGCGGGCGAAATCGCCCTTCATTCGTATTTTGTAAATTCGGGGTTGTTACGCAGTTTTAGCATCAACGACAATATTGTGGAGCATGTGTTAAACTTTGCCTGCGAAGGCTGGTGGATCGGCGATATGTACAGTCTGTTGTCCCGAAAACCAAGTGCCCTTTTTATAGAGGTTCTAGAGGATACCGAAGTAGTTTTGCTTTCAAAAAAAAACCAAGAACAATTGTATCATGACATTCCGAAGCTCGAACGTTTTTTTCGAATCTTGACCGAAAATGCATTGGTGGCAAATCAGGAAAGGCTGCTGGACAATTTAAGTTTACCGGCGGAGGCGCGTTTCGAAAAATTCTGCAAAAAATATCCGACGCTGATCCAACGGGTGCCGCAAAAACAAATAGCTTCTTACATTGGGGTGACACCTGAATTTTTTAGCAAAGTGAAAGCACGGCTCCTTAAAAAGTAATTTTACTGCAACCCTAACCTGGCGAAATGCATACAACAGTTTCTTAATTTAGATTAAGTGGCGGCGCTGCAACAAGATTGTAAATTTGTATCCTAATAATGATTAAATTTATACATCATGAAAAATACAGTCTTACACAAAGCCGACAGCCGGGGTCATGCCGATCACGGTTGGCTCAATGCTTACCACAGTTTTAGTTTCGCGAGTTATTATGATCCGGAACGCGTTCAGTTTGGAACACTTCGGGTTTTAAACGACGATACGGTAGCCGCAGGGATGGGATTCGGAACCCATTCGCACGACAATATGGAAATCATCACTATTCCGTTAGAAGGCGATTTGGCGCACAAAGACAGCATGGGCAATACCGAAGTGATCAAAAATGGCGATGTTCAAGTAATGAGCGCCGGAACCGGAATACAGCACAGTGAATTTAATCCGAACCACGACCAACGCACTAAATTGTTACAGATTTGGGTTTTTCCAAAGGAGCCCAATGTAACGCCGAGGTACCAACAAATTACTTTGAACCCCGAAGACCGGAAAAACAAATTGCAGCAAATTCTATCCCCAAATCCGGAGGACGCAGGGGTTTGGATTCATCAAGACGCCTGGTTTTATTTGGGAAAATTTGAGGCTGGTATCAGCCAAACCTACACCATCAACAAAAAGGGAAACGGACTGTATGCATTTGTGCTGAAAGGAACCCTTACAATTGATAGCGAAGAACTAAACACCCGGGATGGTCTTGGCATAACCGATTTTGAAACCTTAGACATTGAGGCAATTACGGACGCAGAATTTTTGTTGATGGAAATTCCGATGAAACATTAAATAGCATAGCCATGGAGGAAACAGTAGGAATAGAATATAACCAAAAAAACGGTTACTTTCATGTAGATGTTGCAGGTAAAACGGAGGCAAGAATGACTTTTGTTTTTACAGGAACTGACGCTTTCATCATCAACCATACCGAGGTGAATGCTGGTTTCAACGGAAAAGGTTTTGGTCAAAAAATGGTCGAAAAAGCGGTAGCATTCGCCCGAGACGAAGGGTTTAAAATTATCCCGCTTTGCCCGTTTGTCAAAAACGTTTTTGATAAAACGCCCGCTTTTAACGATGTTTTGAAATAATAAGGAATCTGCTGGAGCATTATATTACCGGCCATATCAGCACCCAAAAATATTAGTCTACTATTTTCCTCCGAAGCGGACAATTGATTTTAGATGAGCCACCCAATTTACTCGGTAAGGATTTGGTTCATTTGTACTTTATCCACCGTACGAAATGTATTGACATCAACGCTGCATTATTTCCAAAATCAATATTGCATTGAATTTAATTCAATAATCTCAAGGTCAACTACCCCAAACAATCACAAAAACCATCCATTCTCTACCATAGGTACCTAATAACAAAAAGTAAAATTATTGCTGATTACCGAAAAGTGTTTTGTTTCAAACTGCTCCACCGAAAAAATACTATTTTTGTCACCACAAATTTAAACCAACAGCAATGAAAGCATACATATTTCCGGGACAAGGCGCTCAATTTACAGGAATGGGAAAAGACTTATATGACCATTCTACAGTGGCCAGAGAATTATTTGAGAAGGCCAACGAAATATTGGGATTCCGCATTACCGATATTCTGTTTGAAGGCACTGCCGACGAATTGAAAGAAACGAAGGTTACCCAACCGGCCGTATTTTTACATTCCGTAATTTTAGCTAAAACACTAGAGAATTTCGCGCCTGAAATGGTGGCCGGACATTCCCTAGGAGAGTTTTCTGCCCTAGTGGCCAATGGCGCGCTTTCGTTTGAAGATGCGTTGCGACTGGTTTCTAAAAGAGCGTTGGCCATGCAAAAAGCGTGTGAAATTACCCCTTCGACGATGGCGGCGGTTTTGGGCCTTGACGATAAAACGGTAGCAGCTGTTTGCGCTACCATTGACGGAATTGTGGTGCCAGCGAATTACAACTGCCCTGGACAACTCGTGATTTCCGGGGAATTTTCGGCGGTGGAACGGGCTTGTGAAGCGATGAAACTGGCTGGTGCCAAAAGAGCGATACTACTGCCCGTTGGCGGTGCTTTCCATTCGCCCATGATGGAACCCGCTCGCGAGGAATTGGCTGCTGCAATTGAAGCTACGCGTTTCTTAAAACCGATTTGTCCCGTATACCAAAATGTTACCGCGACGGCAGTTTTGAATCCGGCAGAAATCAAAAAAAATTTAATCCTCCAACTGACGGCTCCCGTAAAATGGACGCAATTGGTGCAACAAATGATTCAGGACGGCGCAACTTCTTTTACTGAAGTGGGGCCAGGGAAAGTGTTGGTCGGATTGGTCAATAAAATTGATAAGGAAGTGGAGACGATTTCAGCATAACTCAAACGATTTTAACACAGCTCTTTAAATCAAAACCCCAAATTGTTGACTGACGATTTGGGGTTTTACTTTGATTTCATTAGTTTTTTGAGTTCTAACTTCTAATTTTTTGTTCCCACTTCCAGGCACTAGCCAATGATTCTTCTAAAGTAGATTGCGCTTTCCAACCCAAAACATTATTGGCTTTGTCGGTATTGGCATAAGCTGAAATGATGTCTCCTGCTCTTCTGCCTACGATTTTATAAGGTAACTTTTGCCCGCTCACTTTTTCAAAAGTGTGGATTACTTCTAAGACGGAGCTTCCGGTGCCGGTGCCAAGGTTGAAAGTTTCGACTTTATCCAAATTCTCCTTGTTTAATAATCTTTGAAGTGCTATAACATGTGCTTTGGCCAAATCGACTACATGAATGTAATCGCGAATGCAAGTGCCATCGCGGGTGGGATAATCGTCGCCGTAAACAGCCAATTCCTTTCGTAAACCAATTCCGGTCTGGGTAATAAAAGGCATTAAATTTTGCGGCACTCCAATGGGCAATTCTCCGATTTCAGCCGAAGGATGTGCGCCCACGGGATTGAAATAGCGCAATAAAATCGCATTGATTCCTGATACTTTTGCCACGTCCTGAATCACTTCTTCTCCGATTTGCTTGGTGTTTCCATAGGGAGACATCGCGATTTGAATCGGTGCATTTTCGGTAATGGGCATTTTTTCGGCTTCTCCGTATACAGTACAAGAAGAACTGAATATAAAATGCGCTTCTGATTTTTGCTGCAATTCCTGTAAAATATAGACTAAGGCATTGATGTTGTTTTCATAATATAGCAAAGGATCTTCGACACTTTCATTGACTGCCTTGGAAGCGGCAAAATGAATCACGCCCGCTACATCTACATGTTTTTTAAAAAAATTTTGAACAGCGGTCTTTTCTCTTAAATCCAGTTTTTCGAAAAGCGGTTCTTTTGAGGTAATGGCAACGATTCCTTTTAAAACGGCTTCTGAAGAATTGGAAAGATTGTCTATGATGACCACTTCAAATCCTTCTTTTTGCAATTCTACCACGGTATGAGATCCGATAAAGCCTAAACCTCCTGTTACTAGTACTTTCATAATTTAGTCAATGGTTAATGGTATGTTAATGTGTTAGCCCTGATTGGAACGGCATCCTTTTGCTGATTTCTTTAATCAGGAAAAGATAGAGTGTAAAGCAGGAAACCGCTTCTGAATATAAAAAAAAACTAAAATTAATTAAAAAACGCTAAAACACTTTGCGTTATAAATTGAATTTGCTCGTCATCCAATTCGGTATGCATGGGAAGCGAAATTACTTCTTTGACCAATTGATTTGTTACGGGGAAATCTTCTTCTTTGTACCTGGCGTCCAAATAGGCTTTTTGAGCGTGTAACGGAATGGGGTAATAAATTGCACACGGAATGCCTTTGTCTAGCAAGTGTTGCATCAAGGCATCGCGATCGGCGTTGATGATGCGCAGCGTATATTGGTGAAATACGTGGCAGTCGCAAATGTCGCAAATGCTCGGGGCAATGATATTTTTATGTCCGTCAAATGCGGTCGTGTATTTTCGCGCTGCGTTTTGTCGCGTGGCATTGTAATGGTCTAAAAGTGGTAATTTGGCGTTCAATACTGCGGCTTGGATGCTGTCTAGACGCGAATTCACACCTACCACATCGTGGTGGTATCGCACATACATGCCATGGTTGACAATGCCGCGCAACTTGTGGGCTAAGGCATCATCGTTAGTGAAAATGGCGCCGCCATCACCATAGCATCCTAAATTTTTAGACGGAAAAAACGAGGTGGAAGCAACATGACCGATGGTTCCAGCCTTCTTTTTGGTTCCGTCGGAAAACCTACAATTGGCTCCGATGGCTTGGGCATTGTCTTCAATTACAAATAAATTGTGCTCTTTGGCAATGCGCATGATGGCTTCCATATTGGCTGCCCGACCAAACAAATGGACCGGAACAATGGCTTTGGTTTTTGGGGTAATGGCCTTTTTTATTGCATCGATAGAAATGTTCATATTGACGAGATCAACATCGACTAAAACGGGAGTCAATTGCAGCAAGGCAATGACTTCTACGGTGGCAGCAAAGGTGAAATCTGCAGTGATGACTTCGTCTCCGGGTTTTAAATCCAATCCCATCATCGCAATTTGCAAAGCATCCGTTCCGTTGGCACACGGAATAACGTGTTTTACGTCAAGATAATCTTCCAACGCCTTTTGAAATTGATGTACTTGCGGGCCGTTGATGTAGGTATTGGTGTCTAACACTTCCTGAATTGAAGTGTTTACGGCTTCTTTTATATGTTCGTACTGCCCTTTCAGGTCAACCATTTGGATCTTTTTCATTTGCTTGTCAATTAAAATCAGGCAAAATTACTAATTAAATGACCGACAACAATAAAAATTCTACAAACTGGTGTATTTTAGCGATACAATTCATAAACTATGTTTTTTCTGTATAATTTGACTGTTGGTATTGTCGGTTTTGCCTTAAAGATTCTCGCGGTTTTTAGTCCAAAAATCAAACTTTTTGTAGCGGGACGGCAAACTGTTTTTGCTACTTTGGCTGCCACAATAAAAATTACGGATCAAACCATTTGGTTTCACGCGGCTTCATTGGGAGAATACGAGCAGGGTTTGCCCGTGATGGAGAAAGTTAAAACTCAATTTCCCAGTCATAAAATAGTGTTGACTTTCTTTTCCCCGTCGGG
The DNA here is from genome assembly GCA_014378065.1 of Flavobacterium sp. Classification (GTDB taxonomy): domain Bacteria; phylum Bacteroidota; class Bacteroidia; order Flavobacteriales; family Flavobacteriaceae; genus Flavobacterium. Next base: position 4,620 of record JACMOK010000163.1, on the reverse strand, counting down.
ATTTGAAGTGCGAAGAAATAATACTGTAGCCGACGTAACCGTGTATTTGCCTTTAGACCGTTTGGACAATGTGAAACAATTCTTAGACTTGACGCATCCGGATTTGGTTTTCTTTATCAAATATGAATATTGGCCAAATTATCTGAACGAATTAAAAAGAAGGAAAGTAACTACGTATCTGATTTCAGGAATTTTTAGAAAACAACAACTTTTTTTTAAATGGTATGGTGGGTTTTACAGAACGGCATTGGACACTTTCGAGCATTTTTTCGTTCAAAACTCCGAATCCAAAGCGTTATTGCTGACCTTGGGAAAAACCAATGTTTCAGTTTCGGGAGATACGCGTTTTGATCGTGTTGCGGCGATCTTGGAAAAAGACAATCGATTGGATTTTATCTCAGAATTTAAAAACAACCAGATGACCATTGTGGTAGGAAGTTGCTGGCCAAAAGATGAGAAATTGTTGGTAAATTTCATTAATTCGACCACGCATAAAATCAAGTTTATCCTTGCACCGCACAATATTAATACGGAACAGATTCAGCAATTGAAACAGTCCATTGTCAGAAAAACGGTTTTGTTTTCTGAAAAGGAGGGAAAAAATTTAATGGAATTTGAAGTTTTTATCATTGACGCGGTGGGCATTTTGACTAAAATTTACAGCGAATCAGATATCGTTTATGTGGGAGGTGGTTTTGGGAATCCCGGCGTTCATAATGTCTTGGAACCAGCTACTTTTGGCGTTCCTATCGTAATCGGACCAAACTATTCACATTTTTCAGAAGCGACTGCTTTGGTAAATATGGAAGGTTGTATTTCGATCTCAAATCAAGAAGAGTTGCAAGAGGCCTTTGAGAATTTAATTCAAAATTCAGCTATACGGCACGAAAAAGGCCATATTTGCAGCACCTTTGTACGGATGAATCAAGGTGCTACGGCGATGATTATGAAACACCTTTCCCATGAAGACGACTTATAAAATCTTAACATTCAAAGATATTGATGTTGTCGTTGCGATGATGGTAGCATTTTACGCGATCGATCACTATCCAATTGACCCTGTCGCGGCGAAAAGATTATTAGAGGAATTTACAGCAAACAAAAATTTAGGAAAAGCTTGGCTGATTGTTGCAGACAAACAAATGGTAGGTTATGTGTTGCTAACGTTTGTCTTCAGTTTTGAATACGGTGGAACAGTTGCTTTTATTGATGAACTGTACCTGTCCGAAGGAGCTCGGGGAAAAGGAATTGGAAAACAAACGCTCGATTTCCTAAAGTCGGAGAGTGATTTGTTACGCTTAAAACTGTTGTATCTCGAGGTCGAATCGCATAATAAAAAAGCAGAAAATTTGTATCTTTCGGCCGGTTTTGAAATGCACCACCGGCAATTGATGCGCTACAAAATTCCGGCATCCAACAACAAAAAAAGCAATAAAAATTAAACCAATTAGTATGAGAATTTTAAAAGTGTTATTCTTATTGTTCATTCTACAAGTACAAGCACAACAAGGCGGTATGTGGATTCCTTCGCTTTTGGAAGGAATGAATGAAAAGGAAATGAAAAGTATGGGCATGAAAATGTCGGCTTCAGATATTTATGATGTCAATAAATCGAGTCTAAAAGATGCCGTTCCCCATTTTAATGGCGGCTGTACGTCGGAAGTAATTTCGCCAAAAGGATTGTTATTAACCAACCATCATTGCGGGTTTGCTCAAATCCAAAGCCATTCTTCTGTAGCCCATGATTACATTACCGATGGTTTTTGGGCGTATAGAATGGAAGATGAATTGCCGAATGAGGATTTGGTAGTCACTTTTATTGTAAAAATTGAAGACGTTACCAATAAAGTAATGGATGGCGTATTGGTGTTAAATGCAGAATCGGAAAAACAAAAGAAAATACAGGATAACATTGCTGCATTAAACCTTTCGCTTCCAAAAGAAAGTTGGCAAGAAAATAAAATCAGAACCTTTTATGAAGGCAACCAGTACATGCTTTTTGTAACAGAAACTTATAAAGATGTGCGTCTGGTGGGTGCTCCGCCATCGGCCATTGGAAAATTTGGTTCAGATACTGACAATTGGGTTTGGCCACGACATACGGGAGATTTTTCGTTGTTCCGGATCTATGCTGATAAAAACAACCGTCCAGCGGCTTATTCAAAAGACAATGTGCCATACACACCAAAACACTTTTTACCGATTTCGCTTGATGGTGTCAACGAAGGTGATTTTACATTGGTTTTTGGTTATCCCGGAAAAACAACGGAATATTTACCGGCGGTTGCCATTGCACAGATCGTCAATGAACTGAACCCGGCCAAAATAGAAATCCGAGACAAAGCCTTAAAAGTGGCTGATGGCTTCATGCGAAAAGACAATGCTGTTAAAATTCAATATGCGTCTAAATATGCTGGAATCGCCAATTACTGGAAAAAATGGATTGGAGAAACTCAGGGTTTGAAGAAGTCTAACGCACTAACAATTAAGAAAAAACAGGAAGCTGAATTTCAGCAAAAAGTAAACAAAGCCGGAAAACAAGCAGAGTATGGAAACCTGCTTTCTGATTTTGAAAAAAACTATACGGCCATTGCGCCTTATGCTTTGAGTCGGGATTATTTCATTGAGGTGGTCTTGCGAAATACCGAATTGTTGGGCGTGGCGTATAAAATGTACCAGCTGGAACAAATTTACAATACCAAAGGAGAACAAGCCTTTACAGATCGTAAAAATAATCTGGTCGCGGGTTTGGGGGAATTTTATAAAGATTTCAATAAAAATGTTGATGAAAAAGTTTTTGAACAATTGATTGAATTGTACGCCCTTAAATCTCCAAAACAATTTTTACCTTCGATTTTAATGGATGCCGACCTTAAGAATTTGACAAGTGATGTGTACGGAAAATCAAAATTGACAGATTTTAGTAATACTAAAGCGTTATTAAGTGGCGATTCAAAAACTGTTTTGGCAAACTTAAATAATGACAAAGCCTTTCAGCTTGTAAAAGCAATGGCTGATAAATTCACCAAAGAAGTGGCACCCCAGTATGATGAAATCAATTTGAAAATTACGGCCTTACAGCGAACCTATATGAAAGCGCAATTGGAATTGAATAAAGATGCACGTATTTTTCCCGATGCCAACAGTACTCTCAGGGTTACTTATGGAAAAGTAAAGGGTTATGCGCCTAAAGATGCCACAATCTATCAACCTTTTACTTATTTAGATGGTGTCTTAGAGAAGTATATTCCTGGCGATTACGAGTTTGATGTTCCTGCGAAACTTATAGACTTATACAATAAAAAAGATTACGGACCTTATTCTGATAAAGGAAAAATGCCCGTTTGTTTTATCGGAACCAATCATACTACGGGCGGCAATTCTGGAAGTCCATCGATTGATGCGAAGGGCAATTTAATTGGGCTGAATTTCGATCGGGTTTGGGAAGGAACTATGAGTGATATCTACTACGATCCAGCCATTTGTCGGAATGTAATGGTAGATATCCGTTATGTATTGTTTATCATCGACAAATATGCGGGCGCCAAAAATTTAATCAATGAGTTAAAATTGGTACATCCAAAAACACATAAGAAGCTTTGAATAGTTGCCGTATACTTCGTTTTCAAAACAAATGTTAAAGAAAAATTAATTTTAATTGTTTTAAATAATGTTTCCGGCATTATAATTGCTAGCAAAAATCATGTTGCAAAGAATATATTTTAAAATAAAAATGAAAAATATTTTTACATAATAAAAAATTTATATCTTTGCCTCGAATTAATAATTAACCTTTTATAATTAAGTAAGATGAAAAAAGTATTTTTAAGTTTAGCTGTTATTGCTGCATTAACTGTAGTATCTTGTAAACAAGCTGAAGCTCCGGCTGAAGAACCTGTAGTAACTGAAGAAGTAGCACCTGCTGTTGAAGAAACTGCTGCTGTAGCTGATTCTGCTGCAACTGTAGCAACTGATGCTGCTGCAACTGCAACTGATGCTGCTGCAACTGCTAAAGACGCTGCTGCAACTGCTACTGAAGCTGCAAAAAAATAATTAGAAATTAATTTCTAAAAATTTTAAAGCCACGGTTATCGTGGCTTTTTTATTGCAATTATTTTATAAGTTTATTGCAATTATTTTATAAAGAAGACTAATTCACACCTAGTCTTCTTTTATTTTTGCTGTTCAAAAACCTCGAGCGTATCTGGAAAAATGAAATTGCCTTCGGAAAAATCTAAAATTTCAGCAACAGAAACATATTTTACAATTTCATCAATTCCTTTTTGCATCACTGGCTCCGTTGCATATTTCCTGCTGATGGCGAAAACCGATCCCTCTTTTGTAAGTTTAAAAAAATATTTTCCAGCGGCATTTTTTAATCTGGTAAAACCGAAGTCAACTATATTATTTTTAATCTCCGCAATCATACTTTCATTGACTGACTTTGAGCTGCAACTGACGCTTGTAAAGATAATTTTGCCTTTTCGCGAAGAGAAAACAAATTTATAATCATTGTTAAATCGCTTTTTAATAATAAAGGTTCCCATTTTGACAAATAAATTGTGATAAAAATAAAAAAGCTTCAAACTAAGTTTGAAGCTTTTGTACTCAGAGCGGGAC
>JACMOK010000004.1 GCA_014378065.1 Flavobacterium sp. | reverse complement strand
TTACCCCGAACAACCGCCCTAGACAACGTGGCTTTACCAATGATTTACGCCGGTTTTTCTAAATCCGAAAGAAACAAACGCGCTACTGAAGTTTTGGAACAGGTAAATCTTGCCGATAGAATGGATCACCAGCCCAATCAATTGTCAGGAGGACAACGCCAGCGCGTAGCCATTGCCCGCGCTTTGGTCAACAAACCCTCAATCATCCTTGCCGATGAGCCAACCGGAAATCTGGACAGTAAAACATCACTCGAAATCATGAAACTTTTTGGAGACATCCACGCCAATGGCAACACCGTAATATTGGTAACACATGAGGAGGAAATTGCTGAATATGCTCACAGAGTCATTCGTTTGCGTGACGGACTTATTGAAAGCGATACAACCAAATAGTTTTTTTTTCAGGAGCTTTTTCCGGCTATCCGCTTTATCTCTCTCTTGCCAATCTTCCTTCGTCTGAATGTCAAGAAAGAAGATGCCGCTTTTATCCGGGCTAGGAAATCCCAAACACGATACCATTTAATATTCCAAATAATACCAACTAAAAAATGAAAATCGCTTTACTCACCTGCGAAAAACTTCCCAACTTAAATCCCGAAGATCAAAAAATAATTCCGGCTTTGGCCAAACATAATATAGAAGCTACCGCCGCTATTTGGGATGACAAAACCACCAATTGGACCGATTTTGATTATTTAATTTTTCGCAATACTTGGGATTATTTCGAAAAAGAAACCGAGTTTAAAATTTGGCTTGACCAAATAGCGCAACTGGAAATAAAAACGCTGAACCCAATTAAAATAATCACGCAAAACATTCATAAATTCTATTTGCGTGAAATGGAACAGCAAGGAATCACCATTTTGCCAACTGTTTTCATTGACAAGACAGAACATCTCAATCTTGCTGAACTGATTCCTGCACACTGGAAAAAAGCCGTAATAAAACCGGCATTTTCGGCAGGATCTTATCTTACCGAAGTTTTCGAAATTTCCGAAGTTCAAGCTATAAGCGAGAAATACAAAACTATTGCGGCTGAGAAAGAGTTGCTTTTGCAGGAATTCATGCCTGAGATTCAAACATTGGGTGAAACTTCTTTTATCTTTTTCAATAAAAAATTCTCACACGCGGTGAATAAAACACCCGTTGAAGGCGATTTTAGAGTACAATCCCTCTTTGGAGGAAAATATACTTTGGTTCAACCTAATAAGGAAGTAATTGAAAAAGCACAAAAAATTGTTGATTCCTTACCAAAAGATCTGCTGTATGCAAGAGTTGACGGAATTCTTATTGAAAACGAACTCTATTTAATGGAAATTGAATGCATAGAACCCGATTTATATTTTGATCTAAGTGAAAATTCACTGGAACGATTTGTTGCGGCAATAATAAAATTAATAGCCTAAATTTGTTTTTTTAAAAAAATCAAATAAACCTTCGACGGATGAAAGTATATACAAAGACCGGGGATAAAGGGACAACAGCTCTCTTTGGCGGAACCAGAGTTCCAAAAGATCATGCCCGAATAGAAAGTTACGGAACTGTTGACGAATTAAATTCTCATATTGGTTTGATTCGCGATCAGGAAATGAATGCGCATTACAAAGAAATTCTGATAGAAATTCAGGATCGTTTGTTTACTGTTGGTGCTATTTTAGCGACGCCTCCAGAAAAAGAAGTGATGAAAAACGGAGAACTTCGTTTGAAAAATCTGGGGATTATCGAATCTGATATTGAATTATTGGAAAATGAAATTGACGCTATGGAAGAAGCGTTACCGCCAATGACTCATTTTGTACTACCTGGCGGACATACTACAGTGTCATATTGTCATATTGCACGCTGCGTTTGTCGAAGAGCAGAGCGCCTAGCT
>JACMOK010000032.1 GCA_014378065.1 Flavobacterium sp. | reverse complement strand
GCCTGTTTCTTTATCACAGGTCAATATCACACAAGTCACTTCGACCAATAATTTTGTTAGCGTCAATGCGACCGGATCGGTTGTGCTTAGGGGATCCGCGCTTTCCGGAACCTACAATGCGGAATATCAAATTTGTCAGATCAGCAACCCTAGCAGTTGCGCCTTTGCCTTGGGCACGGTAAGCGTTATACCCAATCAGATTTATGCCGAAAATGATTTTGCCAATACCACAAATGGTGCTGCCACAGTGGTCGTACTCAATGACGTGTTAGCCAATGATGACTTGAATGGCTTGCCGATCAGTTTGTCTCAGGTATCCACCTCGCAAGTCTCAGCAACCAGCAACTACATCACGGTAAACAACAATGGCGCTTTGGTTTTTTCTAACGGCTCCGCGCCGGCCGGAACCTACTCAGTAAACTATCAAATTTGTGAACTTTCCAATCCCAACAACTGTGTCACCGGCTTTGCAGCCGTAAGTATCGGATGTAATGTAGCCGCACCGATTATTGGAGGTGTCACACAACCTTCATGCGGCAGTTCGACCGCGGGTGTTGAATTGATTGGTTTGCCCGCCACTGGGACTTGGAATTTATACAAAAATGGCTTTCAATTTTTAAGCGGTAGCGGAAACACGACCTTGGTGAACAATTTGCTCCCCGGAATTTACTCCTTTAATGTAGCCAATAACACGGGTTGTTTCGCTCCTCCCGTCAGCATAGAACTAAGCTTTGTTACCACCTCTTTGAATGGCACCTATGTCGATTTTAACGGTGATGGCGTAACAAATGTGGGCGATGTCATCAAGTATCAGGTGGAGGTGTCCAACAACAGCAGTTGTGCGTTGACCAACGGGATCGTCGATGGCACCGGCTTAAACATAGTTGGCGGACCGCTTTCTTCTTTGTCGGCCGGCACCACCGACAGCACCACATTTTCGGCTACCTATGCCATTACGCAAAGTGATCTCAATACTGGTTTTGTCGTAAAAACGGCAACGGCAACAGTTGGGCCTTGCACCGTAACCGACAGCGCCCAAGCCACAACCAACTTAAATATTACCAACGGCATCAAATTGATTGCTTTCGTCGACACGAATGGCAACGGGATCAAAGATGGTTTAGAAGCTAATTTTACTTTGGGAGAATACCAATATGAAATTAACAATAACGGCACGGTGCAACGTATCGCTACTAATGGCTCGTATTATTTGTATGAAAGCAACCCGGCTACTTCTTATAATTTAGGCTTTGCTGTAAACAGCGCCTATGCTTTTCAATACAGCGTTTCTCCGGCTGCGTATAACAATGTTACAGTGGCCGTCGGTTCTGGCATGGTGACCTATAATTTCCCGATTACGGTGGTACCTTACACTGAATTGACGGTTTATGTTACGCCTCATGGAGCACCGCCACGTCCTGGGTTTACGTATTACAATCAAGTAATCTATAAAAATAACGGAACAACTCCCATTGCGAATGATACGCTTACGTTTACGAAAGACAATATAGTGACGATACTATCGGTATCTCCAGCGGTTACATTTGCTAACGCCAACGGTTATCTGACCTACACCATCCGATTTGAAAATGCTGGAACTGCTAATGCGGTAAACGTTAGGGTGAATGATGTCTTGGATGCCAAATTGGATGAAACTACGGTTCGAACGATAGCGGCAAGTCACAACTATACTCTAGACCGAATAGGTAACAATTTGACCTGGAAATTTGACGGTATCAATTTCCCTCCTCCAGTGGCCGAAACGAATATTGGCCGCGGCTATATTGTTTTTCAAGTAAAACCAAAATCAGGCGATGTACTCGGCGATGTGATTTCAAATCAGGCCATTCAAACCAATACCACCATGACGTAATTTGTGAATACTTTGAAAACTGAAAATTTTGCGTTTGGCAAGCTTTCGCTCTATCCAAATCCTATGCAACATACGCTATACATTTCGAATGCAGAGCAGATTGATTCGGTACCGCTTAGATCGGTTTTGGGTCAGGAAGTGAAAGTTCAGCAAGTTAATGATGTACAAACGATGCTCGATTTATCTAGACTTGCCCATGGTATATACTTTGTAAAAGTGACGACTGGGGCGCAAGTTAAAATCGTTAAAATAATAAAAACTAAAAGCTAATAATTGATACAATGAAAAGACAGCAGCACCACTTATTTTTGTTTTTTGGATTGATTTGGAGTACCCTTGCATTAGGACAAATCATCGCCAACGAAGCCAACGCAAACTTTGCCTCCAATAATACTTCCAATATATACTTACCCGGCTACGTTACAATAAACGGGAATCAGATTATAGAATCTCAGGTAAATATTAGTTTTGTGAGTGCAACGAATAGCGGGCTCTCTGTTTCTGGTGCCAATGTTCTAGTGGCTTCAGGGCTCAATGCAGGCATGTATACTTTGACTTATCAAGTTTGCGAAACGGCAAATCCTACGAGTTGTGCTACCGGAGTGGTAAATGTCATCATTTGCAGCCCAATTACGCCAATTGTCAGCGTAATACAACCCAGTTGTAACAATTTTGGCGGAACCGCTATTTTTTCTGGTTTGCCTTTAGGAAATTGGACAATGACATACAACGGCGGCGCACCGATCAACAGTTCAGGATCGACTTATACGCTCACCAACTTGACACCAGGAAATTATGTTGTTTCGATAACAGACAATATGGGCTGCGGAACCGCCTATGTAACTGTTTTTATTGCAGCCAATTTGCTACAAACTTTAACGGTTGTTCCTCAAACTTGTGTCGATCCCTCAGACAGCATCGTATTGACTGATCTGCCCACATCAGGAACCTGGAGTTTGAAGTACCGAACTTATAATTCGGCTGTTACTACCATTACAGGCACTGGAAACACCTACACGCTCACGGGCTTAGCACCCGATTATTATTATTTTAGGGTGATGAACAATTCGGGTTGTTACTCGCCCGAGGTCACTGCGAATGTTGGGTATTTAGACAATATTGCAGGAACAATGTCGGCTGCTTATGTTGACTATAACAACGACGGTATTACAAATTTAGGAGATATTATTGCCTATACCGTGACCATTACCAACAATTTGAGTTGTCCGATGGAGACCGTTAATTATAGTATTCATATGGTGCCATACGCTGTGGGCACTGTTTCAAATTTGGCTGCCGGAGCCACCACTGTCGCAACATTGAATTGTGCACTAACGCAGTCAGACATCAATAACGGTAGTGTTTCAAACTGGATAGCGCTCCTAGGCACAGCCAATGGTTTCTCAAGCTACGCCAAAGTTTTTGATCAGAACCCAGCAGTAACGCTCAACATTTCAGACGGAATCAAACTTAGTGCATTCTTTGACACCAACAATAACGGCGTGCAAAACGTTGGGGAGCAAAGTATCAATCAGGGCTATTTTACATACCAATTAAATAATAGTGGAGTTGTTCACGATTCGTATAGCCCAGACGGAATGGCCCTCATTTATGAAAGCAATCCCAGCAATAGCTATGATTTAACTTATAATTTGTACAACAATTGTACTGCCCAATTTGACGCATCAACTGTTGTTTTTAACGACATAACCGTGCCGACAGGATCGGGAATCACAACCTATAATTTCCCGATCGTCCAAAGTCCGTGTCAAGATGTTCAAATCTATCTGTACGGTGGGTTGCCCCGACCTGGGTTTAATTATGTGGGTACTATTTACTACAGAAATATCGGCAACCAAACCATGACGGCGGGAACGATCACTTTTACAAAAGACAGTCTGTTGAGCATAACGGCTAATTCGGAAGCAAGTGCGACCACTACCGCCACCGGATTCACCTATAACTTCAGTAATTTGTTGCCAGACGAATCCCGAACGATACAAGTTACCATGATGGTGCCCCCGATTCCTTCGGTGGCTTTGGGGCAAATATTGAACAATTCGGTATCGATAACTATTCCGGTATCCGATGTAAATCCTGGGAACAATACCAGTGTGTTGTGCCAAACCATTGGCGGTTCGTATGATCCGAACAACAAAACTGAAAGCCACGCTGGAAAAATTGTATACGACGACTTTACAGCCAATGATTATTTGACTTACACTGTTCGTTTTGAAAATACGGGCACGGCAGCTGCAATAAGTATTCGTGTCAATGACATTCTGGATGCTAAACTCGATGAAAATTCGATAAAAATGGTGACAGCTAGTCATCCGTATGTTTTAGACCGCGTGGGAACAAACTTAACTTGGCGATTTGACGGAATCAATCTGCCGCCGTCTGTTGTTGGTGACGAATTAACCGGCCATGGGTATATCGTTTTTCAAATCAAACCAAAACCTGGATATGCTCTGGGCGACATCATCCCGAACAGCGCTGATATTTTCTTCGATTTTAATCCCGCGATCGTGACCAATACTTGCACGACGGAATTCGTTCCTTTCCTAGGCGTAAATGCTTTTGATGCAGATGCTTTCGACTACTTTCCAAATCCAACATCTGGCATCGTGACCTTTGCTTTCAAAAATACAGCAACCACCATCAACAGTATTGAAGTCGCTGATATTTTAGGCAAAACCCTGATTTCAAAAACTGTTCATTACAGCAATGCCACCATCGATTTGTCGGCGTTAGAAAAAGGCATATATTTAATTACAATAAAATCCAACGGCCAACAAAAAAAAATCAAAATTGTCCAACAATAATTTACAGAAAACCATATTATGAAAAAAAATTACACGCTTTTAGTTTTTGGATTGCTATTGAGTACGTTTTCATTTGGTCAGATCAATGCCGTTGATGACACTTTCGGCGTTGTGTATGGCGCGTCCCAAGTTACTGCGGGAGATCTTTTGGTCAACGATCTTTTGAATGGTTTTTCAACATCTTTGAGCGCTGTTACCATTACGCAACTTTCAACGACCAACCCTGGTGTCTCGCTTTCGGGAGCCAATGTTATTGTAGCCGGAGGAACACCGAGGGGTACTTATACCTTAACTTATAAAATTTGCTCAATCGCCAACAGCACACTTTGTGATACGGGAACCGTTACCGTAAATACGCAACTGACCGCCAATCCTGATTCTTTTGTTTCGGTGTGTTTTAATAATTACGTCGGCAATGTTTTGGGTTCGGGATCTGATTTAAATTATGTAGACACGCTCAATGGCGTTCCGGCGATTTTAACACCATTTTATACACAACCCGGAAATGTACTTCACCCTGCCGATGTTTATTTGAATGTACTGTCAACTTATCCAGGGATTCAGGTTACCAATAATGGAGACATTCTTGTTTTGCAGCAAATTCCGCCGGGTCATTATGTTGTGACATATGAATTGCGTGAAATTGCACATCCTACCAATTTTAGTATCGGATATATTGATATTAATGTTCCGCCGCCATCGATTTATGCCCAAAATGATGATTTCTCGACGAGTCCGATCGACAGTACCGTGGGTGGTTCGCCGGGCAATGTTTTTAATAATGATTTTTCAGACTGTTTGGGTCCGTTGAACCAATTCAATACCAATCTGCAGGCGACGAGTATTCCGCCCGGAATTACTTTACTTCCAGATGGAACAATAACTGTAGCTGTCGGAACAGCGCCCGGAGTGTATATTATAGATTACACGGTTTGTGAAACTTCGTTTGGTGCTTGTAGCACTGCTAGCGCCTATGTTACCGTAATCGGCAGCTCCGTATTAGTGGCAAACTATGACGACTTCGGCGGTGGCAATTATCCGAACACAACAATAACAACTAGTGTTTTGAGTAATGATACAGTCAGCGGCTCGCCATTTTTGCCCTCTGCGGTGATCTTAACGCCTTTGAATGTTCCTGTGGGATTCACTATAAATTCGAATGGCAACATTACCATTGCAGCTACGGTTGTTGAAGGATCTTATACGTTTCCATATCAAATATGTCTGGCTTCAGCTCCGGGAGATTGTTATGTGAACTATGCGTATGTGGTCGTTTTTAAAAACAGAATTAAAGGAAGAGTCAAATTCGACAGAAATGCCAATGGTTGCGACATCAACGATCCCTATCTGACTGACATTAGTGTAAAGAATGTGAACGGCGCAACGACTTATTCAAGCAGCACGCGACCTTATGATGACAGCACCTATAATCTGGTTGGCGATAGTGGCGTCAACACGGTAACGGTAACGGGGCTTCCTAGTTATTTTACGATCACACCCGCTTCGCAAAGCTTTACTTTCAGCAGCCCGTCAACTGCATTTTTTGGTGATTTTTGTGTTACCGCAAACAGCACTGTCAACGATTTGGAAATTGTGTTGATTCCATTATTCAATGTTGTTCCGGGACTTCCCGCATTTTACAACATCTACTTTAAAAACAATGGAAGCACAAACCTCAGCGGGCAAATTACGTTTGAATTTGACAACACTAAAATGTCGTTTTTATTGAGTGATCCAAATCCGGATTCTGTAACAGCCAACACCATGGTTTACAATTACGTCAATCTTTTCCCTTTTGAGAGCCGATTGATTCGTAATGTGAAATTCCAAGTCGCAACACCACCAACGGTAGATTCGGGTCAAGTGATTCCTTTCACAGCAAGCATCACGCCTGTCGCTACGGATAATACACCAACAAACAATACCTCTACGGTTAATCAAACGGTGGTCAACTCTCAAGATCCAAATGACATCATCGTACATGAAGGCGCCGAGATAACATTAGCTCAAGCGCAGCAAGGCTATTTGCACTATACGATCCGTTTTCAAAATATTGGAACTTCAGACGCAATCAATATTAAAGTCTTAAATGATCTCGATGCCAAATTAGACTGGAGTACTTTTAAACTGATTAGTACGAGTCACAATTGTAGGGTTAAAAACAAAAATAACCATAACGAATTTCTGTTCGAAAACATCAATCTTCCCGGAGTGTTAAACGAAGCTGTAAGCCACGGTTACATTTCGTTTAAAGTGAAACCAATCAGTACGATTGCCATAGGAAACGTGATTCCGAACAGCGCCAACATCTATTTCGATTACAACGCACCGATTGCAACCAATACCGCGAGCACTACGATTATTCCAAATTTAGGGGTTGGCAATTTTGCTTTCGATCATTTCAAATTCTTCCCAAATCCGGTTAAAAGCACTTTGTCGGTCTCGAATGCCTCAACCATTGATGCCATCGAAATCACTTCGCTTGTCGGGCAAAAGATGTTGTCTGAAAAGGTCAACGAATTGCAAACGGAAATCAATTTGAGTGCGTTTTCAAATGGCATTTATTTCGTGAAAGTCACTTCGGAAGGTCAAGAGAAAACCATCAAGATTGTTAAAGAATAATCTATTTTTAGTAAACTAAAACCCCATTTTCGAATCAATTAAAAATGGGGTTTTTTTTATTTCTTAAATGAAAAATACGCGATAATCGCACTCGCAAGCATCATCGAACCACCAAGTACAAATGGGGCGCCCGCGAATTGCACCGGTGCATCGTCATGCGTAAAATAATAAAACAACATCGACATCATAGGCGGTCCGACGATTGCCGAAGCGCTCATTAAACTTGTCAGCGTGCCTTGTATTTCTCCTTGTTCCGACTTCGGCACATCTCCTGAAATCACTGATTGTAATGCAGGACCTGCAATTCCGCCCAAACAATACGGAACCAAAAAAACGAACATCATCCAGCTTTGTGTCGCAAACGCAAACAAAAACATCCCAATCGCGTACAAAGCGAAACCTATGTAAATGCTTTTCTCATTACCGAGTTTCGGATTCGCCCAACGGATTAAGCCGCCTTGAACCAGCGCTACCAGAACGCCGATCACGCCCAGAGATATGCCGACCATTTTCTCATCCCAATGCAACTGATACATTGTAAAATAACTCCAATTGCTTTGCACCGCGTGCGACGCAACGTACAATATAAAAATAGACGATACGAGTCCGATGATTTGCGGATATTTCTTTAAGTTCAATAACGCGCCGACAGGATTCGCACGTTTCCACTCAAACGGACGCCGGTGTGCTTCATCGAGAGATTCAGGTAAAATAAAAAGTCCATATATAAAATTCAGCATACACAGCACCGCTGCGGCATAAAACGGAACCCGTGCGCCATACTGCCCAAGCAATCCGCCAATGACCGGACCGATGATGAATCCGAGTCCGAATGCAGCGCCAATCATTCCAAAGTTTTTAGTGCGGTTCTCGGGTGTACTCACATCAGCGATGTAAGCTGATGCCGTTGTAATGCTCGCTCCGGTTACCCCGGCAATGATGCGTCCGACAAACAGCCATTCAATTGTTGGTGCCATTGATAAAAACAGATAATCGATTGAAAATCCGAACAGCGAAATCAAGATTACCGGGCGTCTTCCGTATTTATCGCTGAGATTTCCAATCAGTGGTGCGCATACAAATTGCGTAATCGCATAAGCAAATGTCAGCCAGCCTCCTACTTTAGCGGCTTCACTAATATCACCGTGAATCAGTTCCTCAATCAGTTTTGGAATCACCGGAATGATGATGCCCCAACCTGTAATATCAATCAGCATCGTAATAAATATAAATCCGATGGCGGCTTGCTTTTTATCTTGTCTCATAAAAAATATTTTTATCCACGTACAAATCAATAAAAAAATCCCGTCTAGTTTCCTAACGGGATTGTATTTGTAACGGCCAAATAATTACAATTCTAATGCTTTCCTAGCATCGCCATTCATCAATAATTCCAATGGGTTTTCCAAGGCTTCTTTAACAGCGACAAGGAAACCAACAGATTCTCGTCCGTCGATAATCCTGTGGTCATAAGAAAGGGCGACATACATCATCGGATGAATTTCTACTTTGCCATTCACGGCAATTGGACGCTCGATAATGTTGTGCATACCAAGAATTCCGGATTGTGGCGGATTAATGATGGGTGTCGATAACATACTGCCGAAAACACCACCGTTGGAAATTGTGAAAGTGCCGCCCGTCATGTCATCTACGGTAATTTGTCCATCGCGCGCGCGAATGGCCAGTCTTTTAATTTCAGATTCTACACCGCGAAAGGTCAAGTTTTCGGCACTTCTCACGACAGGAACCATCAAGCCCTTCGGTCCTGAAACGGCCACAGAAATATCACAGAAATCATAGGCAATTTTATAATCGCCGTCAATCATAGAGTTGACGTCTGGATATAATGCTAACGCTCTGGTTACCGCTTTGGTAAAAAATGACATATATCCTAAGCCTAAGCCACCGTGTTTTGCTTTGAACGCGTCTTTAAATTCATTTCTGATTGTGTTGATGGGCGTCATATTGACTTCGTTGAAAGTCGTTAACATGGCCGTCTGGTTTTTGGCTGCCACCAATCTTTCGGCCACTTTTCTACGCAACATCGAAAGTTTGGTGCGTTCTGAACCTCGACTGCCACCCGTTGGGGTTCCCATTGAAGGCATGGCATTTACCGCATCGTCTTTGGTAATTCTTCCGTCTTTTCCAGTACCTGCAATTTCAGAATTCGATATGTCTTTTTCATCGAGAATTTTTCTGGCTGCCGGTGAAGGGGAATGGGAAGCGTAAGTTGTTGCGGCAACAGGTTGTGATGCTGGCTTTTTAACTTCGGCGGCGGGCGCAGTCGCCTGAACTGGTGTAACGGGTTTTGGCGTGACTTCTTTAGCTTCTCCCGGCGTTGGAGCGACACTGGGTTTTGCAGCATCGGTATCTATCAAACAAACCACAGCACCTACGGCAACGGTATCGCCTTCCTCGGCTTTTAATGAGATTATTCCTGCGGCTTCAGCTGGCAATTCCAACGTGGCTTTATCCGAATCAACTTCGGCAATGGCTTGGTCTTTCTCTACATAATCGCCGTCTTTGACCAACCAGGTTGCGATTTCAACTTCCTTGATGGATTCTCCTGGTGATGGGACTTTCATTTCTAAAATCATACTCTTTTAGTTTAAAGTTTGTAGTTTCCTGGTTTGAATAGGAACGGTTGTGTTGTTATTTTTTAGCCCTGATGGCAACGGCATCCTTTTGTGACGGCGTTCGGCGCAAAAGATACAGAGGACAGCAGGATCAGCTTCTCATTATTGAAATAAATTCTTATCGAAAACCATGCGAATCGCATCGGCATGACGTCGTTTTGCTCTCGTATAACTTCCGGCTGCTGGTGCGGCGTAAGCTTTCAGTGATGCCAGTCTCCATTTTACAAGATCGAAATTCATCAGCATAAAACTATAGGCGCCCATGTTTTTTGGTTCTTCCTGCGCCCAAACGAAATCGTCGGCCTTTGGATAACTTTTGATAATGGTCTTTAATTGCGCAACTGGTAATGGAAACAATTGTTCAATTCTGACAATCGCCACATCCTTTCTGCCCAAATTTTCTCTTTCAGCATCTAGGTCGTAATAGAATTTCCCGGTACAAAACACCAATGTTTTAACCTCATTTTTGTCGGCTGTGGCATCATCAATCGTTTCTTGAAAAGTGCCTTTTGCAAATTCGTCTAACGAAGAAACGACTCTAGGATCTCGCAATAAACTTTTGGGAGTAAATACGATTAAAGGTTTGCGGAATTCGGTTTTCATCTGTCTTCTGAGCAAATGGAAGAAATTGGCTGGCGTCGTACAATCCGCTACAAACATATTTTGTTTGGCACAGAGTTGCAGATAGCGCTCCATTCGGGCAGAAGAATGTTCGGCACCTTGCCCTTCATAGCCGTGAGGCAACAGCAATACGATGCCGTTTTGGTTGTTCCATTTGTCTTCGCCGCAAGAAATATACTGGTCGATGATAATTTGTGCGCCGTTGCTAAAATCGCCAAATTGGGCTTCCCAAATGGTCAGTGTTTTTGGGCTTGCTAAGGCATATCCGTAATCGAAACCGAGAACTGCGTATTCTGAAAGCAGCGAATTGAAAATGTTGAATTGCCCTTTTTGATTTTTTAACTGCGATAACAATACGACTTCTTCCTCGCTGTCTTCTACTTTTAGGACGGCATGGCGGTGGGAAAAAGTGCCTCTTTCTACATCTTGGCCCGAAAAGCGCACGTTGTATCCTTCAATAGTCAAAGAGCCGTAGGCCAATAGTTCTGCCATAGCCCAATCCAGCTTGTTGGTTTCAAAAAACATTGTCTTTCGATCGTTGACCAGCTTTTCGATTTTGCTAATGAATTTTTTATCTTTGGGAAGGTTGCAGATTACCTCAGCGATTTCTGTTAATCCGGCGACAGGAAAAGTGGTGTCTACTTTTTGCAACATTACATCATCTGAGACTTGTTTGAAACCCAGCCATTCATTTTGCATAAACGGGGTGATTATCGTAAGCTCCTTCTTTCGCGAGGCCTGAAGATTTTGATCTAAATCTAGTTTATAGGCCACTTCTAAATCTGTTATAAAATGACCGTCAATGACTCCTTGTGCCAATAATTTTTCGGCATAAATGTCTCGCGGGTTTTGGTGTTTTGCTATACTTTTGTATAACAATGGTTGCGTAAATCGCGGTTCGTCACCTTCATTGTGTCCGTATTTTCTGTATCCCAACAGATCGATAAACACATCGCGTCCGAATTGCATGCGGTAATCCAATGCAAATAACATGGCATGCACCACGCTTTCGACATCGTCGGCATTAACGTGCAACACGGGGGAGAGCGTAACTTTGGCTACATCGGTGCAATAGGTTGAAGAACGGGCATCGAGATAATTGGTCGTAAAACCAACTTGATTGTTGATAATTAAATGGATGGTTCCGCCGGTTTTATAGCCGTCGAGTTGTGCCATTTGTATAATTTCGTAAACAATTCCTTGTCCGGCCACAGCGGCATCTCCGTGCACGGCTATAGGCAATACTTTAGAAAAATCGTTGGGAAAGTAATGGTCTTGCTTGGCTCTGGTAATGCCTTCAATAACTGCTCCTACCGTTTCAAGATGGGAAGGATTGGGCGCCAAATTGATATTGATGTTTTTTCCGGTGGACGTTTTTCGGTCGGAAGTTAAACCCAAATGGTATTTGACATCGCCGTCAAAATATTCTTGGTCGTAGTCCTTTCCGTCAAATTCAGAGAAAATGTCTTGAGTGGATTTTCTGAAGATATTGGCCAGAACGTTCAATCGTCCTCGGTGTGCCATTCCCATGACAAATTGTTCTACTCCTTTTTCTGCGGCTGCTTCAATCAATGCATCTATGGCTGGAATGATTGATTCACCGCCTTCTAATGAAAATCTTTTTTGTCCCACATATTTGGTATGCAGAAAGTTTTCAAAAGAAACCGCCTCGTTAAGTTTACTTAAAATATGTTTTTTTTGTTCGTTATTGAAGTTCGGAAGATTGTCGTTGATGTTGATTTTATCCTGAATCCATTGGATGGTTTCGGGGTGTCTCATGTACATGTATTCTATTCCGATGTGCCGACAGTATACATTTTTGAGGTGATTGAGAATTTCTTGCAGCGTGGCTGGCTGGTGTCCTAGTATTTTTGCAGCATCAAAAACAGTGTTTAAATCGGCCGTCGAAAGTTCGAAATTTTCCAGATCCAGCGTAGGCGAAAAATGTCGTCTTTCGCGAACCGGATTGGTTTCTGTAAAAAGATGGCCGCGGGTTCTGTAACCGTCTATCAATTTTACGACGCTAAATTCCTTTAAAACCTTTTCAGACACTGCGGGTCCGGCGAGATGATTTTGAGAAACTACGCCAGCCATCGCAAAGGCGTGTTCTTCATTATAAGTGGTCATTCCGAAATCAAAACCTTGGAAAAAACTTCTCCAGCTGGGTTCAATGTTATCGGGATTTTCGAGATATTGGTCGTATAATTGAGCGAAAAATTCGGAGTGTGCAGCGTTTAAAAAGGAAAACCTATCCATAGTGTGTTGAATGTCCTGATTCGTAAAAATAGTTAGGCAAAAGTACAATAAATGCAATAAAATTTTAATTATTTTTAGATACTTTTATCTTTTAGAAATATAACCCAGACAATCATGAAAAACAGCTTTGCTTTTATTATTTTAAAAAACGGTTTCGTTGTTTTTTTGCTTGCTTTCTCTATCAGATCGGCGGCTCAAATAATACCTTCAACGCCCAAAAGTGATTTTTGGAGCAAGGTACAGTATGGCGGCGGTATTGGTTTGAGCGTGGGTACGGGCTACACAGACATTAGTGTCGCTCCGGGCGCCATTTATAATTTTAATCCTTTCGTTGCCGCGGGAGTTGGACTTCAGGGCAGTTACCTGCGGGTTAAAGGCAATTATGAATCTTATCTTTATGGCGGGAGTCTTATCGGATTGTTTAATCCTACTGAGCAAATACAACTTTCCGCAGAACTCGAAGAAGTACGCGTCAACACCAATTTTTTATTGGGTGATTTTTCAAATAATTTTTGGAACACGGCCTTGTTTTTCGGCGCGGGTTATCGCACTCAAAATGTGACCATAGGCGCACGCTACAATGTGTTATACCAAAAAAATGATTTGGTTTACAGCGATGCTTTTATGCCTTTTGTCAGAGTTTATTTCTAAACCAAACTTTCTGCCATTCTCTCTTTAAAATTAAAAAGGCCACTTCCTCTGATAGATTTACCAAATCAGAACCATCCAATTTTTTGATCTGCTCTTCAGAAACATCGATGATGTAAAGCAAGTTGAGGTATGCTGCAAATTTGAATTGAATAAGTCTGTAAATTTTTTCATGCAGTTGCACTTTAATATTTTGCGGACTTGTACTCAACGGAAAATCGATTCCTTCGTTGGCCAAATTAAAATCCTTGTTGATTTGCACAATCAATTTAAGGTATAGGTTTTCGCGTTCTGCTTCAGAAAGTAAGGAATCGGATGATTTTGGTGTGGTGAATTGCATTAGTACCGCGTTATTTGATTTTTTTTAAACTCCCAATGGCTTACAATTTTAGCCAAAAGCACATCGCCTCCCGCATAAAAAAAGACGGCACCCATAGGCGGATTGATGGCAGGAATGACGCCAAAAGTTTTTGGCACCCAAGTCCAACATTGGAAAAATGTTCCCACCAATTCGATAAAGATCACACAAAGTGCAATAAAATAATACAAATTTTGCCAGCGTTTTCTTTTTAAAAGTACAAAAAACAAGCCGCCGAAAAGTAATGAAAACCAATCGTTACCTAAAATCCATACTGACAAGAATAAAAGGGTGAAAAAAATGGCGAAGAAATACTTTAACGTCCTTTCTTGTTGCAATGCCCATTTTGTTTGGGCAAAAATAAAACCCGAGGCATAGACGATCGCATGACCAAAGGGAACGTACAGCGGGATGGCGGCAGTTCGATACGCATACATTCCGAGTAATTTGCAAAAAATCAATTCTCCGAAATAAGATAGCAAAACCATCACAACCATCAGTCTTCTAAGATGATTATCGGACGCAAAAAATAGCATCGAAAAATAAAATATTGCGGCAACGTTAGTGATTTGTCTTGCGTCAAAATAATGTTCTGTAAAAAATACAGAATCCATTCCTAAGGCCAAAATCGTAAAAAGAGTAAAAAAGAATGCTAAAAAAAGCTGTATTCTAGACCATGGATTTTTGCGAGGCTGATTTTCGGGAAAGAAGTATTCGCTGATCATTTTTTGGCAAACTAAACTTTTCGTCCCATCAAGTTTTCTCCAAACGACTGCAGTTGTTCTTTTTTCTCGTTGTCAATACTGATTTTTTGCAACGTGGCAAATGCCGTCAATGTAAAGTCTTGTATTGCCTTTTGAGTTGCTGAAGTGGCGCCGGTTGCGTTGAAGATTGATTTTACGGAATTAATTTTTTCGGTGTTATCATGCGGGTGAATCGAAAACAAATGCAGCAGTTGTTCCTTTTCTGATGCCGAGGCAAATTCGAGCGCTTTGAGATAAAGATAGGTTTTTTTATTTTCGATAATATCTCCTCCTACTTGCTTTCCAAAAGTTTCAGGGTCGCCAAAAGCGTCGAGATAATCATCCTGCAACTGGAAAGCCAAGCCTAGATTGAGGCCGAAATCATAAATTAAATTGGCGTTTTCTGTCGAAGTTTCCGCAATAATAGCGCCCATTTTCATGGCTGCCGCCACTAAAACTGCAGTTTTATACTCAATCATTTTGAGATAATCTAAAATGGTAACATCTTCTCTAGATTGAAAATCGACATCCCATTGCTGCCCTTCGCAGACTTCGAGTGCCGTTTTACTAAATAATTTAGCTAGATCTCGAAAAACCTTAGGATCATATTTTTCAAAATATTGATACGCCAATATGAGCATGGCGTCACCCGATAAAATTCCGGTATTGAGGTTCCACTTCTCATGTACTGTTTCATTGCCTCTTCGCAACGGCGCATCATCCATAATATCATCATGAATTAAAGAGAAATTGTGAAAAACCTCAACTGCCAATGCAGCAGGGAGCGCTTTTTTATAATCTGCATCAAAAATCTCCGCACTCATCAGGGTCAAAACCGGACGCATCCTTTTACCACCTAGGCCTAAAATATAATGAATGGGTTCGTATAAATTCTTCGGCTCTTTGACCTGGTATTGCGACAGGAGGTAATCAGATATAAACTCCTGGTACTGGTAGATAGAATGCATAGCGTATTTTTTGGCTAATTTACAGTATTCGCTTTGGATTACAAACGCGTCATAGTAATCTAATGTTAAATAAATGTAAATACTTTGGAAACTATTTTGGTGCTCAAAGTTTCCTATTTACATTTGCAGTCGTAATTTAACATTTCAGTATTTTTCCAATGAAAGAAAAAATCATAGCTAAGGCCACCAGCTTGTTTTTAAAACTGGGTTTTAAAAGTGTTACTATGGATGATATTGCCGGCGAAATGTGTATTTCAAAAAAAACCATTTATAAATATTTTTGTAATAAAGAGATACTTATTGAAGAAAGTACTTCGATGGTGCACAAAGCGGTTAATCAAACCATCGACAATATTGTGGCATTAAATCACAATGCCATCCGAGAAAATTTTGAGATTAGAAAAATGTTTAAAGAAATGTTTAAAGCCTCAGACACTTCTCCGATTTATCAGTTGAAAAAACATTATCCCGAAATTTACCAAAAGGTCATGGCGATTGAAATCAATGAATGTACAAAGTGTTTTACACAAAACATTTGCAAAGGCATTGAACAAGGATTGTATCGAAAAGAAATTGATGTTGAGGGATATGTTCAGTTTTATTACACTCTAATTTTCAGCGTCAATGAAAACACGGTGTCTGAAAAAGAAACCCAACGACTCGAATTAGAGGTCTTAGAATACCATACCAGAGCGATGGCAACGCCTGCCGGAATTACAGAACTTGAAAAACATTTAAAAAATCCAAATATATAAACCATCCATTTATGAAATTAAAAAATCAAGATCGGCACAAAAACAGATTCGGCGGGCCAAATAAAAATTTAATTTTAATTGTTATAATAAGTTTCGTTTTGCCCGTCTTTGCGCAAGAGACCCAGGTAAAGCAAACTTATGCTTTTAGTTTAGACCAAGCCATCAGTCATGCATTAACCAATAATTACTCGGTCATCAATTCCCAACGAGATATAGCCTCGGCGAAACAAAAAAAATGGGAAACCACAGCGAATGGTTTACCGCAAATCAATGGAAGCTTAGACTACGGAAACAACTTTGCCTACACACAGCAAGGGGTTACCGGTGGAGGCGCTTTTGGAGGTACAGCCGGTGAGGTGTCCACCATCGTTTTCGGCACCAAACACAACATAACGGCGCGAGCCACTTTAAGTCAGTTGATTTTTGACGGGTCTTACGTAGTCGCATTGCAAGCTTCAAAAACCTATATTAAATATTTTGAAAATATTAAGCAGAAAACCGATATCGAAATTCGCGAAGCCGTAATCAATTCTTACGGAAACGTGCTGTTGGCGGAAGAAAGCATTTCCATTTTAGAAAAAAACAAAACCACTTTATCCAAAACGCTATCAGATACCAAAGAAACTTTTAAAAATGGTTTGATCGAAGAAGAAAATGTAGAGCAATTGCAAATTACCCTGGCTTCGGTAAACAGCAGTTTAAACAACACCCAACGATTATTGGATGTAGCCTACAAAATGCTCAAAATTACCTTGGGAATGGACATTGACGATGCTCTCACGCTGACCGACAAATTGGATGATCTGACGTTGGCAAATGTAGACTTTACTTTTTCTCAAGATACCTTCAACATTTCCAATAACATGAATTATCGGTTGGCCGAAAATTTTAAAGATCAGCGGCGATTAGAATACAAATTGCAAAAAAGCAAGGCTTTACCTTCTCTAGCGGCCAATCTGAATTTTGGTTACAACGCCTTTTCAAATGAGTTTGCGTTTTTTACGCCGCATCAAAAATGGAATAATTTTTCAAATTTAGGCATTGGTTTGAGCGTGCCTATTTTTAGCAGTTTCGGCAGGGCCGCCAAAACACAACAAGCAAAAATTGCGTTTGACCAAGCGAAAACGCAATTTATCGAAACCCAACAAAAATTGCAACTGCAATATGAAAGTGTCAAAAGCGAATATGAGTTTAGTGTAGAAGAATACACCACTGCAAAAAATAATCTTAACCTTGCTGAACGCATCGAGAAAAAACAGCAAATTAAATTCACCGAGGGTTTGTCTTCCAGTTTTGATTTTAGCGAGGCGCAACGACAATTGTATTCCGCACAACAAAATTACCTGCAGTCAATGGTAAACATCATCAGTAAAAAAGCCAGCTTAGACGCTGTAATCAATAAAAAATAAAACGCAACAAAAGCAATACAACCATGAGAAAACTATTATTATTCACCGCAGCATCGTTCTTTTTCTTTTCTTGTTCGAATAAAGAAAACAACAACAATGTTGACGCCCTAATCAATTCAAAAAACTTGGCTTCGATTCAGGCAAAAAGAGCTGAACTACAATCGCAAATTACAAAACTCGATGAGGCTATCGCGGTTTTAGACACCAAAAAAGAAGAGGCGTTGGTTTCTGTAATAACTGTAAAAGACACGGTATTCAGTCATTTTCTTGAAATTCAGGGAAATGTTGACACCAAGGAAAACATACTTATCCAGCCTGAAGTTCCTGGCACTTTAGTCACATTAAATGCTGTTGCCGGACAACGTGTGATGAAAGGACAAATTCTGGGAAGAATTGATGACGGCGGCGGAAGCCAGCAACTGGCAAGTTTGGAAAATCAATATGCGTTGACCAAAACCACGTTCGAAAGACAAAAAAATCTTTGGAATCAGAAAATTGGTTCTGAAATTCAATTTTTAAATGCACAAACGCAAATGGTCAGTGCCCAGAAAGGCGTGGCGCAGGCCAAAGCACAATTGTCGAAAACGGTCATCCGAGCCCCATTCACCGGGGTGATAGATGAAGTTTTTGTAGAAAGAGGCGAGGTTGTGGGAGCCGGTCCAACGGGATTAATGCGCATTGTAAACTTGGGAAATATGTTTGTGTCGACCGCTGTTCCTGAAACCTACATCGGAAAACTAAAAATTGGTACCGCAGTAGAAGTCAACCTTACTTCGCTGGGGAAAACTTATGGGGGAAAAATTCGTCAAATTGCCAACAACATAAACCCAAACAACCGTACTTTTTCTATTGAAGTGGCGGTGCCCAATCAAGACAATTTGCTGCGCCCGAATCAAGTAGCCAAATTAAAAATTATTGACTACAGCGACCAAAATGCTATTGTCGTGCCTTCAAATGTAATTCAAGAGAATGCTAACAATGAAAAATTTGTTTATCTCGTGAGCAATCCCAGCGGTAAAACCGGAACAGCCAAAAAAGTGATGATTAAGGTGGGGCAAACTGCGACTAATTTCACCGAAGTCATAAGCGGTTTGAGCGCCGATGATCTGATCATAACCGAAGGAGCAAGCAATCTTTCAGACGGAATGAAAGTTAATTTCTAATATCGAATCAATATGAGTCATAAAAATAAAGAATTTGGAATTTCAAGTTGGGCGGTAGACAATCGCGTTACTGTTTACATCCTAACCTTACTCATCGTAGTCACCGGGCTGATTGCTTACATCACCATGCCGCGGGAAGATTTTCCGGAGATCATCGAAAATAAAGTATACATCTCTTCTGTTTTTCCCGGAAATTCAGCCGAAGATGTGGAGAAATTAATTGTAAAACCTTTAGAAAAGGAAATAAAAAACATTAGTGGCGTTGATAAAATTACATCAAGTTCGTTTCAGGACTACGGCATGATTGTCGTTGAATTTGATGACAAAACAACCATTGAAGAAGCCAAACAAAAAATAAAGGACAAAGTAGACAATGTAAAGGCCGACACCGATTGGCCCAATCTTGACAATGGCAGTAAAGTAGAGCCGAGCGTTTTTGAACTTAACATTTCTGAAGAAGTGCCCATCCTGAACATCAACTTACAAGGAAATTATACGACACAACAACTCAAAAAATACGGCGAATTATTACAGGATGATATTGAAGAGGTTCCGGAAATTAAAAAAGTAGATATTTTAGGGGTGGATGACAAAGAGGTTGAAATCGGAGTTGATATTTTCAAAATGACAGCCGCCCAAGTTTCATTTGACGACATCCAAAATGCTGTCAAATATGAAAACATGACACTTTCTGGAGGGAATTTAATTTCACAAGGTTCGAGAAATAATATCCGAATTGTTGGTGAAATCAAGGATCCCAAAGAACTTGAAAATATAATTGTCAAATCATATGGAGGAACGGTTTACCTAAAAGACATTGCCGTAGTAAGTTTTAAAGAAAAAGAAAAAACAACCTACGCGCGCGAAAAAGGAACCGAAGTGTTGATGCTCAATGTCAAGAAACGTTCCAACCAAAACATGATTTCGGCAATAGACCAAGTAAAAGAAAAAATCGAAATGGCCAAAAAAACCTATTTGCCTAACGATTTAAAACTTAAACTGACCAACGATCAATCGTCGCGCGTTGAGCACCAGGTAGACGAACTCTCCAATCATATTATTTTTGGAATTGTATTGGTAATGATCGTGCTGATGTTTACCATGGGACTGCGCAATTCACTGTTCGTGGGTGCCGCCATTCCTTTGTCTATGTTAATGGCGTTTAGTATTTTATCGATGTTCGGACTAACGCTAAACACCATGGTGCTTTTTGGACTTGTTATGGGATTGGGAATGCTCGTAGATGACGGAATCGTGGTGGTGGACAACGTTTTTGCCAACATGAAAAAGGGAATGGACCGCGTTACGGCTTCTAAAGTGGGTATTGGCGAAATTGCCTGGCCTGTAATTTCGTCAACAGCAACGACCCTGATGGCATTTTTACCTTTTGCCTTATGGCCGGGCACCATGGGTAAATTCATGAAATATTTCCCGATTACATTGACCGTAACTTTGAGCGCGTCTTTATTTGTGGCGATGGTTGTAAATGCAGCCATGACGGGCGGTTCTATGGATATTCAGGACAAAAACGTCACAAAAAAATCAGCAAAAACGTATTCGATTATTTTCTCCATTGTAGCCGTAATTTTTGTGCTACTGGGCAATATTTATGATTCTAAATTTGCAAGGGCAATTGGCCATTTGGCTATTATCTCATTGGGATTAATGTGGCTGTACCGTATTAAATTATACCAGTGGACACAAGATTTCCAGCATGGCTTTTTTCCGAAAATGGAGAATAAATACAAAAGATTTTTGGCAAAAATTCTTACCGGTAGAAATGCTTGGCTTGCTTTAGTGGGTATCATTGGCATGCTGATTTTCTCTTTTGTCTTGTTGGGTATTTTTCCGAGAAAGATATTGTTTTTCCCGGATAACATTCCGAATCAGGTAATTACCTACATCGAATATCCCCAAGGAACAGACATCAGCAAAACAAATAAGGCCACAGCATTTGTCGAAAATCAAGTCATTACTATCTTAAAAAAGTATGTGGATCAAAAAACAAGCGACAATTATTTGGCAGAATCTATTGTTTCTCAAGTGGGTATTGGAGCAGGAAACCCCAATGTTGACGCAGGTTCGGCTTCTGAAACACCATATAAAGGAAAAGTAACGGTAAATTTTTCAGAATTCAAATTTAGAAAAGGCATCAATACGACAGCGATTCTCGAAGAAATAAGGGCCAAAGTCAAAGGAATTCCCGGAGCCACAGTTACCGTAGAAAAAGACGCCAACGGTCCGCCGGCGGGCTATCCCATCAGCATTCAGTTGACCGGTTTGGATTATGATGTGATGCTGAATGAATCTGATAAAATGATCGCGTTTATCAATTCTAAAAATATTCCCGGCATTGAACGTTTGAGCATCGATGTCAATAAAGAAAGTCCAGAATTAGAAGTCAAAGTAGACCGAGTCAATGCCGGAAGTCTTGGCGTTTCAACTGGTCAGCTAGGATTTAATCTGCGCCGGTCTGTTTATGGCCAAGAAATCTCTACTTATAAAGAAGGCGATAACGATTATAATATTGTGGTGCGAATGCAAGAAGACCAACGAAAAAACGAAAGTATTTTGTTCAATCAATCTTTGACCTTCCGCAACCAAAATAACGGACAGATTGTACAAGTGCCAATATCTGCGGTGTCGACCACCGAAAAGACATCAACCTACAATCAAATTAAACGAAAAAATCAAAAACGAATAATGACCATTTATTCGAATGTTTTGACAGGTTACAATGGTGATGAAATAACCAAACAAATTCAATCTCAACTCAAAAACTACGAATTAACCAAAGGTGTTACTTATTCGTTTTCAGGCGTACAAGAGGAACAAGGAAAAAATCAAAATTTCTTAATCTATGCCTTGTTTTTAGCATTGGCGGGCATCACAATCATTATTGTACTACAATTTAATTCGGTTTCCAAAACCGTAGTAATTTTGTTTACCGTGATCTTAAGTTTCAGTGGTGTTTTCTATGGATATGTTATTGCCAACATGGATTTTGTGATTTTAATGACCATGATGGGCATCATTTCACTCGCCGGAATTGTGGTCAAGAATGGTATCGTACTGATGGACTTTTTCGTGTTGCTCTTGGATGAAAAAGTACGCGAATTTAATGTAAAAAGCCATGACGATCTTACGTTGGAAGACATCAAAGGCGTGATTATTGAATCCGGAAAATCAAGATTGCGCCCCGTTTTATTGACAGCGCTGACGGCAGTTTTGGGGTTGATTCCATTGGCTATCGGATTGAATTTTGACTTCTTCTCCCTGATTACAGATTTGAATCCGCATGTTTTTATCGGCGGAGACAATGTGGTTTTCTGGGGACCTTTAGCCTGGACCATAATCTTTGGGTTGACTTATGCCACAGTGCTGACTTTAGTGATGGTGCCGGTTATGTTTTATTTAGTGAAGCGCACCAAGTATTGGTTGCGAGATAGGAAGAAAAATAAAATGGCAGAAAACGAACTTTCAACACCAAAATTAGAAATGTAACGCTTAAAAATGCGCCATAAAAAAACCCGTCTCGCTTTAAATAACGGACGGGTTTTATATTTTTTTTCGGTTTTAGTTTCTATTGACCAAAGCCTCTTGTTTCCAATTTTTTATCGATGCCACGGCATTGTTTGCATAATTTACTTCGCTCAAATTATTTTCATTCCAAAAAACCCATTTCCCGGTTTTGATGCCATTGCTGAATTCACCCACAGATTTTTTATTGCCATTGGCGTCATAGGCTACCCATTGTCCTTCGAGTTTCCCGTCCTTAAAAAACCCAGTTTGTTGCAATTGTCCGTTTTCATAATAGTAACTTGCTTTAACTAAATTGCCGTAAGCTTCTAATTGAGGCTGTGAATTTTTCTGCGCGAAAATAATCCCTGAAATCAACACTGCTCCGATAATCATATACTTTTTCATAGTGTAGGTTTTTAAATTAATTAATAATAACCTAACAAATGTAATAACAAATTTACATTAAAGCAACTATTGCTTAACAATTTCATAACATTAGTCAACCATTAACAGTGCGCCTACAATTTAAACCGGTTCACTACATCACTGTAGCTCCTGCTGACATTAATCTTTTTAAGGTTTGAAGTTATTATTTGAAATCCATTGGTGTCTTTTATAATTTCCTTAATGTGACTCCATGACACCACATAAGACCGATGGACGCGCACAAATTCATCTGGATTTAGCTTAGAATAAATCACGCCAATGCCTTTGTTAGATAAAAAACAATCTGAAGCGGTATACACTAATGCATAATCGTCTTGTGCTTCGATATAAATAATTTCAGCTACCAATATAGCGAGAAGTTTATGCCCTTTTTGAACCAAAACCCGATTTAAAAAAGTTTTGGTGGGGATCGCCTCAATTAAATTCATCATGTTTTGAGACGCAGTTTGTTCATTCAATTTTACTTTCTCCAAAGCGGTCTGAAAACGGTCTCTGGTGTAAGGCTTGAGCAAATAGTCTACAGCATTAACTTCGAAAGCCTTTAAAGCAAAAGTATCGAAAGCAGTAGAGAAGATGATTTTCGGAAAAAACTCGAGTTCTTGTAGCACCTCAAATCCGGATTTTCCAGGCATCTGTATGTCGAGGAAGATCAAATCAGGCTGTAAAGCGTTAATCACGCCCACGGCTTCGATACCATTTTTACACTCGGCAATCAGTGTGAAGTTTTCGTTTTGCGCCAAATATTCTTTCAGTAAATTTCGCGCTAAAATCTCATCGTCTATAATAACCACTTTAATCTTTTCCATTTAGTTTTGTATTGGGATTTTAAAAAGTACTTTTACGCCACTAGGTTTGTTTTCAATCAATTCAATGACTTCTCCATACATCACCTCTAGTCGTTTTTTGGTGTTACTCAATCCAATTCCGGAAGCGTTCTCCAGACCTGAGGTCAACCCCAGACCTGTATCGGTGATTTCAAAAACCATTTTTTGATTTTCTTGTTGAATTGATATTGTAATTATACCTCCCGAAACACTCTTGGAAATACCATGTTTTATGGCGTTCTCGATCAGGGGTTGCAAAATCATCGGAGGAACCAAATTTTCTAAAAGTCTTTCGTCAATAACATATACCACTTGCAGTCGATCGCTGAAACGCGCCTTTTCGAGTTCTAAACAAATTTTATTAAAATCAATTTCTTCTCGCAACAAAATCAATTCTTTATTAGAAATTTTCATCGCATACCGGAAAGTATCTGCCAATTTAGCGATCAACTCTCTCGCGGGCTCGTTGTCTGCGGTCAGTGTGGCATTGATCGAATTGAGTGTGTTGAATAAAAAATGAGGCTGTAACTGTGCTTTGTAATTGTTGATTTCTGCCACGCGCGCGGCCTCTTTCAGTTGTTGTTCTCTTTGCATTTGAAATTGGTTGTTTTCCCAGTATTCGTAGGCATGGAAAAAACCGAATTGCAGAAAATAAAATAATGTAGGAATATAAATATCCCAAACCTTTCCCGTACCTTTTAAATAGAACAAATCAAAGGCTTCAGCAAAAATTCTAAACAATTTAAACCACAAAAAAACATACAAAGGGCAAGTGATTAAATGAATTTTTAACCGAAACGAAAGCTTCTCGTTTTTTAGATATACAAACAACAACAACCAGACAGGAACCGTTAATGCTCCTTTTAGAGAATAGTCGACCAACGCTTCTTGCCACATATTAAACTTAAACCCGGTTTGTAAAGAATTGGCCAGCCAGTACATCGTTCCAAAAATAAAATAAAACAAAAATCCTATCAAAATGCGTTTTTGAAGCGGAATCAAATGGGTCATGGTTTCAATAATTGATTTATAGTTTCGTTGATTTGTGCGTTATCCGGCTCTATTGCTAAAACTTTTTTATAGTTGAGTATGGCATTGGGCACATCGTTTATTTGCAAATAATAATCACCCCAACGATTGTAAACAATAGCCGAATCGGGATGTTGCTCAGCGGCCAATTCTAAAATAGTCTTAGCCGCCTGTAAATCAGCTGGTTTTTTGTTCAACCATTCATACGCTAGATACGTGATCTGGTATTCATTCATCTTCATGGCTTCAAAACCTGCTTTGGCTTCTACGTACTTTTTGGCTTTTAGGCATTCGCTGGGGGTAAATTCTTCGTCCCCCATTCTTGACATGGGCTGATTCTGAAAGGCGGTCTGCAAAGAAATAGCCCTTCCGTCAGCGGTTCTTTTAAAAAATCCTTTTACGTTATAATCGGTAAATATAATTGAATCTTTGGCGATAGGGAAACAATAAATAGCGTTGCCTCCGTTGATATTTTCTACCAGGTAATTTTTTTCTCTGTGCAAACAAACCACCTCATCCGGACCAGCTTTGTATCTTCCACAAAGCAACTCCAATTCCGATTCGCTTATAGCAACGGGATTGATCTCTTCTGGCAAAAAATTGGTCCAGTGGTAAGTTTTGGCTACTGATCTCCTAATTTCTTTTCCCAAACCATTGACATCATCTCCTGAATTGAGCATAATTACCACGCCATTTCCATTTTGAAAACTTGCGATGCCGTAAGCCAAAAAACCAGCGTTGACGCCTGTAAATTCAAAATATTTCCCGTCCTCGCTTTTGTTGTCCGTGCGCTGAATTAAAAAAGGGCCTATGCCAATTTCCTCTTTATAACTGCCGTCGGAAACGGGCGCTTGGGGGCTGAGCATGAGTTTTGCAAGGGAATTGTTCAAAAAATTTCCCTTGTTTTTATAAGATTTTTGAATGGCAATAAAAAATTGCGCCAGATCAGTTGGCGTAGCATACAATCCAGCCGCGGCCTGCTGCGGATAAACATAAGGCATTCCCTTAAACCAAGAGGCTTCCGAATATCCCCAAGACAGCACTTTTTCGAATTTTTGAGGCAGCGGTTGTTCAAAAGTGGTGTGTTTCATTGCCAAAGGTTTGAAAATAGTTTGATTACAAAAAATCGCAAAATCCTGACCGGAAACGTCCATTATCGCCATTTGAGCAATCATACTGCCTCCGCCTGAATAGCGAAAGTCTTTTCCGGGTTCGCTATTTACTACAACGCTTCGGCTTTCAGCTATCGGATCCCCATTTAAAATTTCGACAATCGAAGGAAACGATTTTTTGTCGGGCGTAAAGCCAAAATAGGAGGTTTGAGAAGTGCCTGCCGTGTGGCTTAATAACATGCGAAGGGTAATGGGTTTCTTGATTAACCATTCGTTGTCTTTCACTTTCCAAGACCTTAAGTAATTGTTAATCGGATCGTCAAGTGTCAGTTTACCATTTTCCACCAACTTTAAAGCGCCAGCTGCCATCACGAACTTGCTAATAGATCCCGCAGAAAACATGGTTTGAGTGGTGACTTTGTGTCTTTTTAGCGTGTCTGCAAAACCATATCCTTTTGCCCAGTCTATCTTATAATCTTTAATAACCGCAATGCTAACGCCAGGTACCTTGTAAAATTTCATTCGCTCTGCAAGCGTCCAACTATTAAACCCTTTCACCGAAACAAACGGAATCAAATTGTTCTCAACCGCTTTCATTCTTGCCAAGCTTGATTTGCTCTGCGCGAAGGCTGCAGCCGAAATAAGAACTAAAAATAGTGCGCTAAATGTGATTTTTTTCATGGTTCTCAGAGTCAATGGTTTAAAATAAGATGCAATTTGACAAAAGTATCAGCGTTTAAAAAATACTTTTCGGTAAGATGCTGAAACAGTCGGTGAACGTTGTTGTTCAACTACCGATGATTGCGTCGCTTTGCCGATTTGCACTTTTTTGTTTTGTATGATCCCGGTAGTTTTGTTTTAAATAATTCTAAAAATACAATCATGAAAACAAATTTAAGAATACTAAACGTAGTAATTGTTATGCTGACATCGATGACCGGCATAATGCAAGACCCTCACTCGAAGATTGCTTTAAGGCCTTCCCAAATTACAGAAATTAAATCAACTCCAGAAATTAATCGCATAATGCCCGAAAAACTGAGAGGTCTTGCCGTGGGTATTCAAGGATCGCATTTCCCAAATCCAACCTATGCTACTTTTGAAGACGGCATGTATATTTGGAAACATAATACTTCTGTAAAATCGATGACTGAAGATTTACAACTTACCAGTTATGGCAGTTATATTTACACAGATAAAGGATGGATTTTGCGCGTGACTTACACACCCGCTGATTTTGAAAAAACGTATCATTGCAAAGGGGCACTACTCAAAAAAGGAAAGATTTATACCGATTCAACGAGTTGGAGAAAATCCGAGTCGTTGGTCGGCGGGGATGCCATGTGGTTTTATATTGCCAAAAATAAAGCTGGCAAGGAATTTAAAGGAACGGCATTGGTTGAAACGGAAGCCAAATTGCTTTTAAAAAACACCTCGATTGGGTTGCCGAAAAAAATGACACCACGCAGCAATAATTCTGAAATCATCGCATTAGATGTGCAAAAAAGCAGCGTGAAATGGACTGGCTATGGCGAAGTGGGAAGTTATAGTTTGACCGGTACGGTTAATTTAAAATCTGGCAATTTTAAATTGAAAAACAAAAAAATTATTTCCGGAAGTATCATTATAGATTTGAACACTATCGATCATTCCGACAACCAATTGAAAACGCATTTAAAAGGGGAAGATTTTTTTGAAGTGTCAAAATATCCAACAGCCACGCTGACCATTAAACGCACCATCCAAAATTCAAAAAATGAGATTGAGGTCTTCGGAAATTTAACCATTAAAAAAACCACCCAGCCGATTGCTTTTAAAATGACGCAAAACCAACAACAGTATTCGGGAAAAATAACGCTGGATCGCACCGCTTTCGGCGTACGATATGGCTCAAAAAATTTCTTTGACAACTTAGGAGATCAAGCCATTAAAAACAATTTTGACCTCGAATTTAAACTGATCTCCCAATAAATCACAAGGTAGTTTGCTGCATATAATTCTACGGCAAGTTTGCATCGAATCATCATTCATTATTGAGAATTAGTTTTAAATTTGCAACCGAGTCCGAATTCAATAGCGACTATAATCTAAAATCTTGAGCATGTATAGAAGTCATCACTGTGGCGAATTGAACGCAGCACACATCAATACCGAAGTAACACTGGCCGGCTGGGTTCAGAAATCACGCGACAAGGGCTTTATGAATTGGGTCGATTTGCGCGACCGGTACGGCATTACCCAATTAATTTTTGATGAAAGCCGAACCGATAAGACCGTTTTTGAACTGGCCAAAACTTTAGGTCGCGAATTCGTGATCCAAGCCAAAGGCATCGTGATTGAACGCGAGGCCAAAAACAAAAACATGGCTACGGGCGACATAGAAATTTTAGTTTCTGAATTAAAAATATGGAATGCATCGCTAACACCGCCGTTTACCATTGAAGATGAAACCGATGGTGGCGAAGACATTCGAATGAAATACCGCTATCTAGACATCCGAAGAAATCCGGTAAAAAACAATTTGCTTTTCCGCCATAAAGTGGCTAT
Source organism: Flavobacterium sp. (assembly GCA_014378065.1). GTDB lineage: Bacteria > Bacteroidota > Bacteroidia > Flavobacteriales > Flavobacteriaceae > Flavobacterium. Next base: position 20,966 of record JACMOK010000032.1, on the reverse strand, counting down.
GGAAGTGCGTAAATATTTGTCGGATTTGGATTTTTGTGAAGTGGAAACACCCTATCTTATCAAATCTACTCCCGAAGGAGCCCGCGATTTTGTGGTACCCTCGCGAATGAACGAAGGTCAGTTTTATGCGTTGCCGCAATCGCCTCAAACCTTCAAGCAATTGTTAATGGTGGGCGGAATGGATAAATATTTTCAAATTGTAAAATGTTTTCGTGATGAAGATCTGCGTGCCGACCGTCAACCGGAATTCACCCAAATCGATTGTGAAATGGCCTTTGTAGAACAAGAAGACATCTTGAACGTTTTTGAAGGATTAACGCGTCATTTGTTAAAAGAAATCAACGGCGTGGAAGTGACCAAATTTCCAAGAATGACCTACGATCACGCGATGAGAACCTACGGAAATGACAAACCCGACATTCGTTTCGGAATGGAATTCGGTGAACTCAACGAAGTGGCAAAAAGCAAAGATTTTTCGGTTTTTAACGCAGCGGAATTGGTGGTCGGGATTGCTGTTCCGGGTGCGGGAGAATATACGCGCAAAGAAATTGACGGACTCATTGACTGGATCAAACGCCCACAGATTGGAGCTTCCGGTATGGTGTATGTCAAATGCAACGATGACGGCACCTACAAATCGTCAGTTGATAAATTTTACAATCAGGAAGATTTGTCTAACTGGGCTAAAGTGACCGGCGCTCAAACAGGCGATATGATATTTGTACTTTCGGGCCCAGCCGCTAAAACAAGAACGCAATTGAGTGCCGTGCGTATGGAATTGGCGACGCGTTTGGGTTTAAGAAAACCGACAGAATTTGCACCACTATGGGTGGTCGACTTTCCGTTATTGGAATATGATGACGAAAGCGGTCGTTATCACGCGATGCACCACCCTTTTACTTCACCAAAACCAGAAGACATGCATTTACTCGAAACTAATCCGAGGAAAGTACGCGCCAATGCCTACGATATGGTATTAAATGGGAACGAAATTGGTGGGGGATCAATCAGAATTCACGACAAAGCCACCCAGGAATTAATGTTTAAATATTTAGGATTTACACCTGAAGAAGCTAGAAATCAATTTGGATTCTTGATGGATGCCTTTCAGTTCGGCGCACCACCGCATGGTGGCCTGGCCTTTGGTCTAGACCGCTTGGTTGCTATTTTAGGCGGTCAGGAAACAATTCGCGATTTTATAGCTTTCCCAAAAAACAATTCTGGAAGAGACGTGATGATTGACGCTCCGTCTGTGATTGACGAAGCCCAATTAAGCGAATTGCATATCAAACTGAATATAGAATAAAATTTCGAAAATACATTCGGAAAACGTTGAGAATCAATAATTTTTATAAAAATTTAACACTTTAGTAACTTTCGTATTATAATATATATTACATTTGCAGCATTATAAATTTTATTACAATCACAATGCGTACAGGTACAGTTAAATTTTTCAATGAGTCTAAAGGTTACGGATTCATTACAGACGAAGAAACAGGAAAAGACATTTTCGTTCATGCCTCAGGAATCAAAGCGGAAGAACTTCGCGAAGGTGACCGAGTAAGCTACGAAGAAGAAGAAGGAAGAAAAGGTAAAGTAGCTGCTCAGGTAGTAGCGCTAGAAGACTAAAAATATATATATTATTTTTGTTACCTATGAATGTTTAAACGTTCCGATTGATTTCGGAACGTTTTTTTTTGACTTCTTTTAAATTATAAACAGGCCCTTTGCGCCACGCTTCTTAAATAGACCTTTTCTTATTTATAATTAATAAAAATTAGGAATATAAAACAGTGAAGTCGTTACAAATTATTATTTTTTTGGCTACTAATTAATTATTGAAACTTATCTTTGTGCCAGTTTATAAAAAATAAATTTTTTAACATGCAGTCCAATCAATTAGATTACTTTCCTATACTGATGCAATTTGTATTAGCCGTTGGATTTGTGGTGGGTATGATCATTATTTCAGGAAAATTAGGCCCGAGAAGGTCGTCGGTAATCAAAGATAAAAATTTTGAATGTGGTATTGAATCTGTTGGAAATGCCCGAATTCCTTTTTCTGTAAAATATTTTCTTGTGGCTATTTTATTTGTGCTGTTTGATGTAGAAGTGATTTTCTTATATCCTTGGGCCATTAATTTCAAGGAGCTTGGATTAGAAGGTATGGTGAAAATGGTGATTTTTATGCTGCTTCTCTTAGTGGGATTTTTCTACATCATCAAAAAGAAAGCATTGGAGTGGGAATAAATACTGGCTTGAACTGATTTGGATTTGCAGAAATCCTAATTCTAAAATCTAAAACGAAATGAGCGATTCAAAAATAAATATGGTAGCCCCTCCCGAAGGCATTGTCGGCGAAGGCTTTTTTGCGACAAAACTCAATGATGTCGTCGGTATGGCCCGGGCCAATTCTTTGTGGCCATTGCCTTTCGCTACCTCGTGTTGCGGTATTGAATTTATGGCTACGATGGCTTCGCATTACGATTTGGCACGATTTGGTTCAGAACGCGTAAGTTTTTCTCCACGTCAGGCCGATATGCTTATGGTCATGGGGACAATTTCTAAAAAGATGGGACCAATTTTACGACAAGTATATGAACAAATGGCCGAACCGCGCTGGGTAATTTCGGTCGGTGCCTGCGCCTGTTCGGGTGGTATTTTCGATACTTATTCGGTGCTTCAAGGCATTGACAAAATAATTCCAGTAGACGTTTACGTTCCGGGTTGTCCGCCTAGACCCGAACAAATTGTTGACGGTGTAATGAAACTGCAAGAACTCGTACGCTCCGAATCTGTCAGAAGACGAAGTTCCCCAGAATACCAAGAATTATTAGCCTCTTATAACATTCAATAAAAGAAATGGCTTTAGAAACAATAGAGATCCAGGATAAATTAACCGAAACCTTTGGCAACGGCGTTTTTGATTTTAAACAAGAAAAAAATATATTTTCTTTTGAAATGACCGCAGATATCAATACGGCGGTAATTTTATTTTTGAAAAACCACGAACAATTGCGTTTCCATTTCTTAACCGATTTGTGTGCCATCCATTATCCCGACAATCCAGCAGACCGACAGTTTGCGGTTGTCTACCATTTGCACAATTGGTACGAAAACAAACGCGTCAAAATCAAAGCCTTTATCAATGGCGAAACTCCAGAAATAAAAACCATTTCTAATATTTTTCTTTGCTCAAACTGGATGGAAAGAGAAACCTATGATTTTTATGGCATTCATTTCAAAGGACACTTGCAATTGAAACGCATCCTTAACATGGACGAAATGATTTCATTTCCGATGCGAAAGGAATTTCCCATGGAAGACAGCGGCAGAACCGATAAAGACGACCGATTCTTTGGAAGAACAACGATAAATTTATAATTTTTCACATTCAATAATGTCAGAACTATTATTACCACCAGAGCATCGCTATGCTAAAAGAATACAAGAGCAACTAAATGAAGACGGAAGTGAACTTTCAATCCTCAATTTAGGACCTACGCATCCCGCAACGCACGGTATTTTTCAAAATATTTTACTGATGGATGGGGAAAGGATTCTTGAAGCCGAACCTACCATCGGATACATCCACCGCGCTTTCGAGAAAATTGCTGAAAACCGTCCGTTTTACCAAATTACTCCGCTCACCGACCGCATGAACTACTGCTCCTCGCCCATTAACAATATGGGTTGGTGGATGACTTTGGAAAAATTATTAAATATCGAAGTTCCCAAACGGGCACAATATTTAAGGGTAATTGTCATGGAGTTGGCGCGAATAACCGACCACTTGATTTGTAATTCTATTTTGGGCGTCGACACAGGGGCTTACACCGGATTCTTGTATGTATTTCAATTTAGAGAAAAAGTCTACGAGATCTATGAAGAAATTTGCGGCGCGCGTCTGACTACCAACATGGGCAGGATTGGCGGATTTGAAAGAGACTTTACGCCTGAAGCATTTAGAAAATTAGAGGTGTTTTTGGAAGAATTCCCGGTGGCTTGGAAAGAATTTGAAAACCTGTTTGAAAGAAATAGAATTTTTATTGATCGGACGGTAAATGTAGGCGGGATTACCGCTGAAATGGCCATGGCTTATGGATTTACGGGTCCTAATTTACGCGCTGCCGGCGTCGACTACGACGTTCGCGTCGCGGAACCCTATTCTTCCTACGAAGATTTTGATTTTGTTGTTCCTGTTGGAAAATCAGGAGATACCTACGATCGTTTTTGCGTTCGGAATGCCGAAGTCTGGGAAAGCTTAAGCATTATTAGACAAGCTTTGGCGAAAATGCCCGAAGGGCCTTATCATGCTGATGTTCCCGATTATTACTTACCGCCAAAAGAAGACGTCTACACCAATATGGAATCGTTAATTTACCATTTCAAAATTGTGATGGGAGAAGTACCGGTTCCGGTTGCCGAAGTCTATCACGCTGTAGAAGGCGGAAATGGAGAATTGGGGTTTTATTTGGTCACAGACGGAAGTCGGACACCTTACCGATTGCACTTTCGAAGACCTTGTTTTATATATTACCAAGCTTATCCTGAAATGATTAAAGGCGCTTTGCTCTCCGATGCGATTGTAATTTTGTCGAGTTTAAATGTTATTGCAGGCGAATTAGACGCTTAACAACTATGGAAAAAACACATTACCCACAAGAAATAAATATTACGGAGACTTTGATGGATCGCATTAAAGAATTGACCAGTCATTATCCTGAAGATAAAATAAAATCGGCTTTGCTCCCTGTGCTTCACGAAGTTCAGGATGCACATGACAACTGGCTAAGCATGGAGCTACAAGATATGGTAGCAGAAATTTTACACCTAAAACCCATAGAAGTTTATGAAGTGGTGAGTTTTTACACGATGTACAACCAAAGACCTATCGGAAAATACATGTTCGAATTTTGCCAAACTTCTCCATGTTGCCTCAACGGGGTTGAAAATCTAATGGACTACACCTGCAATAAATTGGGGGTTAAAATTGGCGAGCCTACTGCTGATGGTTTGTTTGAAATACGCGGTGTAGAATGTTTGGGCGCTTGCGGTTATGCTCCCATGATGCAGTTGGGCGATTTCTACCAAGAACATTTAAATGAACAAAAAATCGATCAGCTGATAGCCGATTGCAAAGAAAATAAAATTGTTTTACACGATAAATAATATGTCACACAAAATATTATTAGATAAAATTAACGTTCCGGGCATTAAAACCTATGAAGTGTATCGCCAAAATGGTGGCTATGCCTCGGTAGAAAAAGCCATCAAAACCTTAACGCCAGACGAAGTGGTGGAAGAGGTGAAAACTTCGGGTTTGCGCGGTCGCGGCGGAGCCGGTTTTCCTTGTGGAATGAAATGGAGTTTCATCGATAAAAAATCAGGAAACCCACGACACCTGGTTTGCAATGCCGACGAATCGGAACCAGGAACTTTTAAAGACCGCTATTTGATGGAATTTATTCCGCATTTGCTAATCGAAGGCATGATTACGTCAAGCTATGCGTTGGGGGCAAATCTATCTTACATCTACATCCGCGGGGAATACATGTGGGTCTATAAAATTTTAGAAAAAGCCATCGCCGAAGCGAAAGTTGAGGGTTGGTTGGGGAAAAACATATTGGGTTCTGGTTACGATTTAGAATTACATGTTCATATTGGAGCCGGCGCTTATATCTGTGGCGAAGAAACCGCTTTGATCGAATCGCTTGAAGGAAAAAGGGGCAACCCCAGAATCAAACCGCCATTTCCGGCAGTCTCCGGACTTTGGGCGAATCCAACGGTAGTGAATAATGTAGAAACCATTGCGGCAGTGCCATGGATTGTCAATAATTCAGGCGCTGATTATGCCAAAATCGGAATTGGAAGATCTACGGGAACCAAATTAATTTCCGCATCAGGACACGTCAAAAATCCCGGCGTTTATGAAATTGAATTGGGACTTAGCGTTTACGAATTCATGAATTCAGACGAATATTTGGGCGGAATGAGTTCAGATCGTCCTTTAAAAGCGTTTGTGCCGGGAGGAAGTTCCGTTCCTGTCTTACCTGCCCGTTTAATTTACAAAACAGCCAATGGTGATGACCGATTGATGTCTTACGAATCCTTAAGCGATGGCGGTTTTGCAACCGGTTCAATGTTAGGATCGGGTGGATTTATTGTGTACAATGACACCGCCTGCATTGTAAGAAACACTTGGAATTTCGCGAGATTCTACCATCATGAAAGCTGCGGACAATGTTCGCCTTGTCGAGAAGGAACAGGTTGGTTGGAAAAAGTGTTACACCGTATTGAAAACGGCCATGGTCGGGAAGAAGATATTGATTTGCTGTGGAGCATTCAGAGTAAAATAGAAGGAAATACGATTTGCCCGTTAGGAGATGCCGCTGCTTGGCCCGTTGCTGCTGCAGTGCGCCACTTTAGAGATGAATTTGAATACCACATTCGTTTCCCAGAAAAAATAAAAAACAGAGATCATTTCGTTGCCGAACCTTTTGAAAAAGTTAAACATTTGGTAACCAAAGTAACCGCATAAAGTCAAGATTTACATGAAAGTAACTATAGACGGTCAAAGTATAGAAGTCGAAGCAGGGACGACGATCCTTCAGGCAGCGCGAATGATTGGTGGCGAAAGCGTTCCGCCAGCGATGTGCTATTATTCCAAATTAAAGGGAAGCGGCGGAAAATGCCGTTGTTGTTTGGTAGAGGTAGCCAAAGGAAGCGATGCCGACCCAAGACCGATGCCCAAATTGATGGCGTCTTGTGTAACAGGGTGTATGGACGGAATGGAAGTTAACAGCACCGCCTCTGAAAGAGTCGAAGAAGCCCGGAAATCAGTCACCGAATTTCTACTAATCAACCACCCGCTAGATTGCCCGATTTGTGACCAAGCAGGCGAATGTGACCTACAGAATTTAAGTTTCAAACACGGCAAATCACAAACGCGTTTCATTGAAGAAAAAAGAACTTTTGAACCTGAAGACATTGGTCCGAATATTCAATTGCACATGAACCGTTGTATTTTGTGTTACCGTTGTGTGATGGTAGCCGACCAATTGACTGACAACAGGGTTCACGGTGTGATGGATCGTGGCGACCACTCAAATATCTCAACTTGTCTTTCTAAAGCAATTGACAATGAATTTTCAGGCAATATGATTGACGTTTGTCCCGTAGGCGCGTTGACTGACAAAACCTTTAGATTCAAACAACGGGTGTGGTTCAACAAACCATACAATGCCCACAGAAATTGTACAAAATGTTGCGGAAAAACTACGATTTGGATGTTTGGTGACGAAATTCAAAGAGTGACCGGCAGAAAAGACGAATTTCACGAAGTAGAAGAATTCATTTGTAATGAATGTCGATTTGATCACAAAGAACCCAAAGACTGGGTGATTGAAGGTCCAAGGAAATTCGAGAAAGATTCTGTTATCAACCAAAATAATTACACCAGAAAACTAGACAAAGTGGAAATTGCCACTGAGAAATTCATCCTGATGGGCCGAGATATCGACCGCAAAAAAATCAGTATGCCGGCTACTCCGTTAACTCAGGAAGATATTATTAACCAGGAAAGTTTCGGCAACAATGACTAGTACCATTATCATAGAAAAAAGCGTCATTATCGTCGCCGTATTTGCGCTCACAATGCTGATGGCCATGTATTCCACCTGGGCAGAACGCAAAGTAGCCGCCTGGCTACAAGACCGAATTGGCCCGAACCGAGCAGGTCCTCTGGGATTGTTTCAACCTTTGGCCGACGGACTAAAATTGTTTGCAAAAGAGGAGTTTTTTCCCAATACACCCAATAAACTTTTATTTATCATCGGACCGGCCATTGCCATGAGCACCGCGCTGATGACGAGTGCGGTGATTCCCTGGGGTGATAAATTGCATCTTTTCGGAAGGGATATTATTTTGCAAGCCACTGATATTGACGTGGCTTTACTTTATATTTTCGGCGTGATCTCTGTCGGAGTTTACGGAATCATGATTGGCGGTTGGGCATCGAATAATAAATTCTCGTTGATGGGCGCCGTTCGTGCTGCTTCACAGATGGTTTCTTATGAAGTCGCAATGGGACTTTCGGTGATTGCTTTGTTAATGATGACGGGAACCTTGAGTTTGAGAGAAATTTCTGCGCAGCAATCTGGTTTGCATTGGAATGTTTTCTACCAACCTTTGTCGTTTTTGATCTTTTTGATTTGTGCTTTTGCAGAAACCAATCGCACCCCTTTTGATTTGGCGGAGTGTGAAAGCGAATTGATTGGTGGGTATCATACCGAATATTCTTCGATGAAAATGGGTTTCTACCTGTTTGCAGAATATGCGAATATGTTTATTTCCTCGACGATATTGGCGGTGTTGTTTTTCGGAGGCTACAATTATCCTGGAATGCAATGGGCGTTGGAACATTGGGGAGTAAATTTGGCTAATGTCATTGGCATGTTTGTTTTATTTATCAAACTCTGTGGTTTTATCTTTTTTTACATGTGGGTGCGTTGGACGATTCCGAGATTTCGTTACGACCAATTGATGCATTTGGGTTGGAAAATATTAATTCCGTTGTCGATTTTTAATATTATGATCACCGGCATTGTCATTTTGCGACACGATATTGCCGCTTATCTGGGACTGTAAAATGAATTTCGTATCTAGCCCTGATAGCAGTGGAAATCCTTTTGTGACGGGGTTCGGCACAAAAGATTGTAACGCATAGCAGGATTAGCTTTAAATAAAAAATAAAATGTCAATACAAACTATTTCATTGTCGGGCAGAAAAAAGCAGGTTTCCAATAAGGAAATGACTTTTTGGGAACGCCTGTATCTGGTGGCGATTGCCAAAGGGCTGTTCATTACGATCCGCCATTTGTTCACGCGCAAGGTGACCATTCAGTATCCGGAACAAGTGCGTGAAATGAGTCCGGTGCATCGGGGCCAGCACATGCTGAAACGCGATGAGCAAGGCAGAGAAAACTGCACGGCTTGTGGCTTGTGTGCGCTGTCGTGTCCGGCAGAGGCCATAACCATGGTGGCTTCTGAAAGAAAGGCCAATGAAAAACATTTGTATCGTGAGGAAAAATATGCTTCGGTTTATGAAATTAATATGTTGCGTTGTATTTTCTGTGGTTTGTGTGAAGAGGCTTGCCCAAAAGATGCGATTTATTTGACGACTTCGAAAGTACTGGTGCCCTCGAGCTATGATCGCGAGGATTTTATTTTTGGAAAAGACAAACTGGTCATGCCTTTGGATGCCGCGATGAAAAATGCTCAACTTAAAAACGCCAATTAATGTCTCCGATACTTATATTATTTTGTGTTTTATCTACAGTTACTTTGGCCACAGCTTTTATGACCATTTTTAGTAAAAATCCGATTCATAGTGCGCTGTATTTGGTCATTTGCTTCTTCTCTATCGCCGGTCATTATTTGTTACTGAACTCTCAATTTCTCGCCATTGTTCATATCATAGTCTATTCTGGAGCCATCATGATTTTGTTTTTGTTCACCATCATGTTGATGAACCTCAACAAGGAAAATGAAGTGCATAAGCCGAGGATTACAAGATGGGCCGCAGCGATTTTTTTCTGTTTGATGTGTTTGGTGTTGATTGCCATTTTTGTCAACTCGAAACCAATTGCCGATGGTACTTATGATGTGATTGGCCAGGACTACCAATCCATAAAATTACTGGGCAAAGTATTGCTCAACGAATATATGGTGCCGTTCGAATTTGCCTCTATTTTGCTTTTGGTGGCGATGATTGGAACCGTTTTATTGTCTAAAAAAGAAAAATTAGAAAAATAACATGAATAATATTTTAAATCAAATCGGCATAGAAAATTACATTTTTGTGAGTGTAATTCTTTTTTGTATAGGCGTTTTCGGGGTGTTGTACCGAAGAAATGCGATCATTGTTTTCATGTCGATTGAAATCATGCTCAATGCCGTAAACTTATTGTTTGTGGCCTTTTCTACGTACCATCAGGATGCACAAGGACAGGTTTTTGTGTTTTTCTCTATGGCCGTTGCTGCGGCGGAAGTTGCGGTAGGCCTGGCGATACTGGTTTCAATATTCAGAAATTTAGGTTCGATAGATATCGATAATTTAAAAAAATTAAAAGGATAACATTCGATGGATACCAATTTAGTTTTAGTTTTAGTTTTAGCGCCATTTTTAGGATTTTTACTCAATGTTTTCTTCGGGAAAAACATGGGCAAAACCCTTTCTGGCTTTGTTGGAACGGCCTCTGTGGTGGTTTCATTTCTCGTTTCGATTTACTTTTTTATGCAAATCATCCAAACCAAACAACCGCTGCAAATTGTGTTGTTTGATTGGATTCAGATCAGTAATTTTAAAGTCGACTTCGGCTTTTTATTAGACCAGCTTTCGTTGTTGTGGCTGTTGTTTGTGACAGGCATCGGGTCGTTGATTCACTTGTATTCCATCAGCTATATGCATGACGATGAGAAGCTGCCTGTTTTTTTCGCCTATCTCAATCTGTTTGTTTTCTTTATGATCACACTCGTGGTAGGCAGCAACTTATTGGTTATGTTCATCGGCTGGGAAGGCGTTGGGCTATGTTCCTACTTGCTAATCGGATTTTGGTATAAAAATCACGAATACAACGACGCCGCAAAAAAGGCTTTCATCATGAACCGCATTGGTGATTTGGGACTGTTGATCGGAATATTTATCCTTGGCAATTTATTCTCCACTTTAGATTATGCTTCTTTAAAAATGGCCATCATTGGCACAAGCAACATCAATATCTACTGGCTTTCGGTAGCAGCGTTGTGTTTGTTTATTGGCGCCTGCGGAAAATCTGCACAGATTCCGTTATACACTTGGCTGCCTGATGCGATGGCAGGACCTACTCCCGTTTCGGCTTTGATTCACGCAGCGACGATGGTCACTGCCGGTATTTTTATGGTCACCCGTTTAAATTTCTTGTTCGATTTGACACCGCAAGTTCAGAATGTTATTGCCGTGATTGGAGCCATTACTGCCTTGGTTGCCGCGACGATTGGACTTTTACAAAACGATATTAAAAAAGTATTGGCCTATTCTACCGTTTCTCAATTGGGACTTATGTTTTTGGCTTTGGGGTTGGGCGCATACGAAGTGGCCGTCTTTCATGTCATTACGCATGCGTTTTTTAAAGCGTGTTTGTTTTTGGGTTCTGGATCGGTTATTCATGCTTTACACGGCGAGCAAGACATGCGTAAAATGGGTGGCCTCAAAAAAGCGATGCCCATCACCTTTGTCACCATGCTAATTTCGAGTTTGGCGATCGCCGGTGTTTTTCCATTTGCAGGATTCTGGTCGAAAGACGAGATTCTGATGGTAGCCTTCGAACACAATAAAACGCTCTGGATTATTGGTTCCGTTGCGTCCATTATGACAGCCTTTTATATGTTTCGCCTGATGTATCTGACTTTCTTTAACGACTTTAGAGGAACGGAGGAACAAAAGCATCACTTACACGAAAGTCCAAGTTTGATTACTTTTCCATTGATTGTCTTGGCTATTTTAGCTACCGTTGGCGGACTGATTAATTTTCCGGGCAGCAATTGGTTGAATTATTACATGGCTCCGCTTTTCAACAATGCAAATCCCGAAGCACACGGTTTGGATACCACTGCTTATATATTGATGGGGATTGCATTAGTCGGCGCATTTATTGGTATTGGAACCGCTTACGCAAAATATATCAAACAACGCCAAGTCCCCGCCGAGGATGCACAGATTACTGGTTTTGCTAAAGTCGTGTACCATAAATATTATATAGATGAAATTTATGAATTTTTATTTGTAAGACCAATCAACGGCCTGTCAGTTTTCTTTAGAGATTACATTGAAACGGCACTTTCCGGATTTATATTCGGAATGGCAAAAGTGACCAATGAAATCGGTTTTCAAGGAAAAAAATTGCAAAATGGAAATATCGGATTTTACCTTTTTGCTTTTGTACTTGGTATTTGTGCAATGGTTTCCTATTTATTTTTAGCTCAATAATTTTTACTAATGGATGTAACTTACGTATTAATTCTACTTTTTGTTGGCGCGCTGGCAACCTATTTTTCAGGAGACAAAATGGCGGCGAAAGTGGCTTTGTTTTTTGGATTGGCGTCGTTCGGTTTATCAGTATATTTGCTAACTTTATTTAATTCAGGCCTAGCTATTGATTTTGTTTCGCCATGGATTAACAAACCCAACATTTCATTTGCTTTAAAAGCCGATGGACTTTCATTAGCGATGCTTTTGCTGACCACTGCGTTGACTCCTATTATTCTTTTTTCTGGATTTGGGAATGATTTTAAAAACTCGAAAGCCATTTACGCCCTGATTTTATTTATGTCGTTTGCGATGGTGGGAACATTTCTGGCCGCAGACGGACTCTTATATTACATTTTTTGGGAATTATCTCTAATTCCGATTTACTTTATTGCACTGCTTTGGGGCAATGGCGATGCGGAAGAACGCAAAAAAGCAGTCGTCAAATTTTTCATCTATACCTTTGCGGGATCCTTGTTTATGCTTGTGGCGTTTGTTTATTTGTATGGCAAAGCAGGTAATTTATTGGTGGAAAATTTATACAATTTGAATTTAACCGCAACAGAACAAACTTGGCTTTTCTTGGCTTTTTTTATGGCCTATGCCATCAAAATTCCAATCATTCCTTTTCACACCTGGCAGGCCAAAGTATATCAGAAAGCACCTACTGTCGGCACAATGTTGTTGTCTGGAATCATGCTTAAAATGGGATTGTATAGTATCATTCGATGGCAGTTGCCTATTGCACCGTTTGCCGCAAGACACTTTATGTTTACCTTCATCGGACTCGGAATCGCGGGTGTTATCTACGGCTCTATTGTAGCTTTGCGACAGAAAGATCTGAAAAAACTTTTGGCCTATTCTTCCTTGGCACACGTGGGATTAATTGCCGCTGGCATTTATACCTTAACCTTAGACGGCCTGCGGGGTGCAGTATTGCAAATGATTGCCCACGGATTTGTAGTGGTAGGATTGTTTTTTGTTGCTGAAATTATTTTCAGAAGATACGAAACCCGAACTATTGCAGAAATGGGCGGCATTCGTGCTCAAGCGCCAAAATTTACCTCGCAATTTTTAATCTTGGTTCTGGCTTCCGTCGCCTTACCGTCCACATTTAATTTTATCGGAGAATTTACGGTGCTCTACAGTTTGTCTCAAGTAAATCTTTTGTTTGCCATATTGGGCGGTACCACCATCATTCTGGGTGCCTACTACATGCTCAAAATGTTCCAGCAAGTGATGTTGGGACAAACCAATACCAGCGTATTTAAAGAAGTTAGTTTTAACGAAGGGTTAACATTGGTGGTCATTATTGCCGTATTGTTCTTCTTTGGATTATATCCGAAACCCATTACCGATTTGATTACACCAAGTCTCGAAAACATCTTAATCCACATCAACCGATAATTAGTCCCTAAAATGAATACATTAATAGCTGTAATAGGATTGGGTGTTTTATGCCTATTGTTTGAAATTCTTAATTTAAGGAAAGCCATTATTCCAATGACGATCATCGGATTGCTCGCAGTTCTTGGATTGACCGTATCCGAATTCAACAGCCCTGGCAGTTATTACAACAATATGATTACCGTTGATTCGTTTTCGGCAGCCTTCGCAGGTTTGTTTATTGTCTTGACGATTTTCCTGGTGGCTTTAAGTCACAATTTTTATGAAAACCACCAGACAAAACTTTCTGATTTTATTGCGATTAAAATATTTTTATTGTCCGGAGCTGTCGCTATGGTTTCGTTTGGCAATTTGGCCATGTTCTTTTTAGGAATTGAAATTTTATCGATTTCACTGTATATTCTGGCGGCCAGCAATCGCATGAATTTAAAAAGCAACGAAGCGGGAATGAAATATTTTTTGATGGGATCTTTTGCTTCTGGCATTATTCTTTTCGGAATTTGCTTGATTTATGGTGCTATGGGCAGTTTTGATGTTACTGAAATCAGTGAGCTGTCGCGTTCTGCTGAATTGCCGGTTTGGTTTCCGATAGGCGTTATTTTGGTTACCATCGGGATGTTTTTCAAAATTGCAGCCGTTCCTTTTCATTTCTGGGCACCAGATGTATATGAAGGCTCTCCTGCCTTAACAACAGCCACCATGAGTACGTTGGCAAAAGTAGTCGCCATGGCCACCTTATATAAATTATTAAAAGCGATGAATGCCGATATTTCGCATTCGTTCCAAATTGTCATCGTAGTGGTTTCTATTGCGTCTATGACCGTTGGAAATATTATGGCTTTGAAACAAAATAATGTCAAACGGATGCTGGCTTTCTCTGGAGTTTCGCATGCGGGGTTTATGCTGATGGCGTTGTTGAGCCTGGCCACTTCTGCAAGCAGTTTGCTATATTATGCCGCAGCTTATTCTTTTGCCGGAATTGCAGCATTTAGTGTGATTTTGTATGTATGTAAAAACCGAGATAACGAAGACATCGTAAACTTCCATGGTTTGGGTAAAACCAATCCGTTATTAGCCGCAATCTTGACCGGCGCCTTGCTTTCGATGGCGGGTATTCCGATTTTCTCGGGATTTTTTGCCAAGTTGGTGCTGTTCAACCAAACGATTGAGGCCGGGTATTTGGTTTTGGTTATTGTGGCTGTGGTCAATTCGATTATCAGTGTGGGTTATTATTTCAAACTGATTGTCGCAATGTATACCAAAGAGTCCAACGAAACCAAAACAGGAACGCCTGTCTTAATTTATGGCGTGGCTGTCGTAGCATTACTGCTCAATATTGTGATCGGCTTGTTTCCGTCCTTGGTTATGGATTTGTTGGGATAAATTCACTTCTTTTTTCAGATTGGTGGTGTCATCACAGCAGACTAGCCCGGATGGCAGCGAAAATCCTTTTCTTGCTGTCTTTAATCTTTCGGATTTCCTGTTGCACTGACAAGAAAAGATTGCAGCGTACAGCCGGATCCATGCTCCTTAAAGCGAACCGGAGAAGCAAAAAGTCAATCTTGTAAAACCTAAAAAAATGGCCTGTGTCTGCTTTCCAAAAACGCAGACTTCATCACAACCAAGGCCGATTAAAAACACCCGTTTTTGATTTTCGATATTTGGACTGATACCGCTCACAGAAATATTCCTTTGATGATAAGGGCGCTGTAATAAATGACGAACGACGTATAGTAGCCCCCAAAATTCCTGACCGTCTATTTACTACAAAATTTACCTATGACTTCTGGAACAGAATTCTTAACGCCGATTAAACCTTAAACATGGATTGCTCATTGACTGGAAATATTTTAACAAAAACCCAAACTCACAATAAAGATTTTACCGTTGTTAGGTCATACATCTACAGCAATCCTCGGATAAAAGAGCAAATACTTATTATTCTGAATTATTTAATTGATAGAACTTCTGTGAGTGCCTATCTTCCTCTGTGTATCATTTTATTGACCACGCTGCTATCAATGCAGATAACCCGAAGATGAAAGTTGAACAAGACAATAATATTAACCTTAATAAAGAAAGGAGGGCTTTTTTATGCTAAATGAATTATCCTTTCCTCTTACTAAACTCCGTTCTCAACGCCGAGAAATCCTGCCTAATTCCCTGCAATACATCTTTAACACTTAAAATGCCTAAATCATCCTGCTCAAATTCCTTAGTTGCAATACTACAGGCATACCGCCATATTTCGACTATTTCAGAAGCCATAACTTCATAGGATTCATAAACAATGTTATCTGACTTGGCCACAACCGAATTCTTTCCGCTTTTGCTAAGTCGTTTATAAACAATACCGTTTGTTTTGGTAATAAGGATATAGGTCTTTCCATCAATCACATCGCCAAGCCGTTCGATATATTCTCCTACCACAAATGATCCTTCTTTATGAGGGGGCATCGAATCACCTGTAACGGGGAATGCTCTGTATTTTCCATTTCTTAAAAACGGTAAAGAAATATGTTGCAGCGCTTCTATAAACTCTGGATCGCTATAACCTGTAAGATAACCGGCCTGAGCTCGTTCAGAGATAATCTCTATTTTATTTTCACCTTCTCTATCCACCGTTATGGGAAGCAGTATGCGATTATCTTCCAATTGAATCAAATCTTCATATGGAACGCGTCTGATATCAAATGACAGGAGCAAATCAATACTCACATGATAATGGCGCGAAATTTTACGCAGACAATCCAGCGGCGGGTCAGTTGTTCCTTCATATTTTGCATAGCGTTCGCGAGGTATTGACAAAGCATCCGCTATCTTTTGTTGTGTCAGTAAGCTTTTGACACGTAGGTATCTAAGGTTATCAGAAAATATAGACATATGTTAATGGTAATATTATTCACAACAAATATAGTGATCTTTGATAATATCGTTACTAATTTTGTAAATAAATTTTCACTCCAAAATTATTAAATATTATGACACGCGCAATTGTACACATGGATTTAGACACATTTTTTGTGTCTTGCGTAAGACTAGAGAACTCCGATTTAAATGGAATTCCTATAATTGTTGGCGGTGGTGAACGCGGTGTTGTCGCATCATGTTCCTACGAAGCACGTCGGTTCGGCGTAAGGTCTGCAATGCCTATTCGCATGGCATTACAACTCTGCCCTGACGCAAAAGTTATTAAGGGCGACATGGAATTATTTTCGAGAAAATCACAGGAAGTAACACAAATCATTGAGGAGAAAACACCCATCGTAGAGAAGTCGAGCATTGACGAATTTTATCTTGACATTACCGGCATGGATAAATTCTACGGTTGTTACAAATTTACGAATGAACTGGCTCAGTCCATTATCAAAGAAACCGGATTGCCCATCAGTTTCGCTCTTTCCACCAACAAAACCGTCTCAAAAATTGCAACCGGCGAAGGAAAGCCGAGAGGCAACCTCGAAATTTCTGAACGAATGATACGGCCATTTCTTAATCCGCTTTCCATCCGAAAAATTCCAGGTATCGGCGATCAGAATTTTAAATCACTTTCACAACTCGGCATCCGCAATATCGAAAAATTAGCCGAAATGCCACAAACCTACATGCAGGGGATGTTTGGCAAAATGGGTTTGGAACTGTGGAAGAAAGCCAATGGCATAGATAACAATCCTGTGCAGCCGTACCGCGAACGAAAATCCATTTCAACAGAGCACACTTTTCTTCAGGACACCATTGATATTGATTCCGTGAAATCATTGCTGATTAACATGGTCGAAAAGCTTGCATACCAATTACGCCAAGAACAATGGCTGCCGTCGGTCGTATCGGTAAAAATTCGATATGCCAATTTCGATACAGAGCCAAAGCAATATAAAATTCCTTACACCTCATGCGATCATGTCTTGATAAAATATATTCTTGAATTATTTGACAAATTATACCACCGCCGCATGCGCATTCGCTTGGTAGGTATCCGCTTCAGCGGTTTGGTTCGCGGAACATACCAGATCAATATTTTTGAGGACACTGTCGAAATGATGGCATTATACCAAGCCATGGATAAAATCAAGAATCGTTTCGGCTTTGAGGCTGTGATCCGCTGCGCCGGAACAATATTAAAATCGAAACCCAAAATCGAAATCACGTCAAATATTTTATAAGGCGATTTGTATTACAAAAATTTATAACGATGTACCTGAACTGTCATTCTTTCCACTCGCTACGCTACGGCACAATTCCACTACGGGATTTAGTGCAACAAGCCGCTGTATTCGGTGTTAAAGCAATGGCGCTTACAGACATCAACACCGTTACTGGCATTTATGAATTCATACAGTGTTGCGAAGCCGTCAATATAAAATCACTGGTCGGAATTGAATTCCGCATTGATAATAATTTACAATTTATTGGCTTAGCAAAAAACAGGGAAGGATTAGCAGAAATGTGCCGGCTGCAGACTGCCTACAATTTTGAAGAAATTGACTTTCCGGAACATGCGCCAGATTTCGAAAACGTAATTGTAATTTATCCTCTTGAAACCGCACCTGACAAATTGAAAGCAAATGAGTTTATCGGCATCCGCCCAGAACAACTTACCAAGCTTTACAACGCCGACCTGAGAAAGTATATCGATAGAATGGTCGTATTGCAGTCTGTAACCTACCGAACCAAAAAAGAATACAGCCTACATAAAATACTTCGCGCCATTGACCTCAATATCATTGGTTCAAGATTAGCAGATGGAGATTGCTGCAGCCGGTCAGAAGTAATGATTTCATTGCAGCAGCTGACAGAAAAGTTTAGTAATTATCCTGAAATCCTAAAAAATACCCAAGCGGTTATTGATTCTTGCAATTTTGAATATGATTTTAAAACACCAAAAAATAAAAAACATTACACCAAGAACAGACAGACAGACATTGAATTACTTACAAAACTCGCATATGAAGGTCTGAAATGGCGTTACGACGAAAACAACTCAGAAGCCAAAGCACGTGTCGAGAAAGAACTCAAAGTAATTCACCAACTGGAATTCAGCGGCTACTTCCTGATTACGTGGGATATTGTGCAATACAGTAACAAATGCGGATTCCTGCACATCGGTCGTGGTAGCGGTGCGAACAGTATCATCGCATATTGCTTGGGCATCACCAATATATGTCCGCTCGAACTCGATCTATATTTCGAACGTTTCCTAAACCTCAACCGCAAGTCACCGCCAGATTTTGATATAGACTGGTCCTGGCAGGAACGCGATACTATTCTGGAATATATTTTTAGTAAGTACGGCCGCCATCACGTAGCATTTTGCGGCACCAACGTCGAATTTAAATTTCGGTCCATATTTCGCGAAGTCGGTAAAGTGTTCGGATTACCCAAAGAAGAACTGGATATTCTCGCTAAAAACCCAATTGCAAAACACCATACAAATGCAGTCGTTAAGCAAATTCAGGAATATGGAGCAATGCTCGAAAAATATCCAAACCAACGAAGCATGCATTCCTGCGGAATCATTATTTCGGAAGAACCGATTACTAATTTTACCGCTCTGGAAATGCCGCCGAAAGGATTTCCAATTGTGCAATTCGATATGAACGTGGCAGAAGATATCGGATTTGAAAAATTCGATATTCTTAGCCAGCGCGGTATCGGCACAATCGACGACGCAACAAAACTTATCAAAAAAAATCGTGGTATCGATGTCGATATCCGCGACACCCGAATTTCCAAAAACGAAGCCCGTTGCAATGAATATCTGAGCCAAGGAAAAACAATTGGCTGCTTCTATATTGAAAGTCCGGCAATGCGAGGTTTGCTACGACGCCTCAAATGCGAAAATTACAAAATACTCGTAGCGGCTTCCTCAATCATTCGTCCGGGTGTGGCGCAATCCGGAATGATGAAAGAATATATTTTTAGGCACAACTATCCCGACCGTTTCGAATATTTTCATGACGTTTTCAAAGAACAACTCGGAGAAACCTACGGCATTATGGTTTATCAGGAAGATGTGATAAAAATTGCACTGCACTATGGAGGGCTTCCCGCATCTGACGGAGATATTTTGCGCCGTGCCATGAGCGGTAAAGGGCGTTCAAAAGCGCAATTGGCTCGAATTAAAGGCGACTTTATGAAATCATGCGCAACAAAAGGTCATCCACCAACGTTGAGCGAAGAAATTTATCGACAGATAGAATCATTCGCAGGCTATTCTTTCTGTAAAGCGCATTCAGCATCATACGCCGTCGAGAGTTACCAAAGCTTGTATTTGAAAGTTTATTACCCAATAGAATTCATGGTTGCGGCTATCAACAATTTCGGAGGTTTTTACAGAACGGAAGTTTATATTCACGAAGCCAGAATGTCGGGCGCAAAAATCCACAATCCTTGTGTTAATAAAAGTGAATTTCAGACTTCTCTTTACGGAACGGACATATTTATCGGCTTTCAGCATTTAAAAGGCCTCGAACGCAAAATAGCAGAACTCATTGTTTCTAACCGTGAGGAATTTGGGAAATACAAATCGATAGAAGAATTTATCCAGCGCATCCCTATTGGAATTGAAACTTTGCAAACACTGGTTTCAATCGGCGCTTTCCGGTTTACAGGCAAAACAAAAAATGAACTCTTTATCATTTCGCGCCTGATTATGATGAACTTCAAACCCGATAGCCGAAGTTTGTTATTGCTCGAAGAACCAGTAAAAGAATATAAAATGCCGATATTAAATCGCTCGCCGCTCGAAGATGCTTTCGACGAAATCGAATTACTGACCTTTCCGGTATCCATTACACCATTCAATTTATTGCAAACATCCTACCGCGGCAGCGTGATGGCAAAAGATTTGAAGGCAAACCACAAGAAACAGGTGAAAATGCTCGCCTATTTGGTGTCGCGCAAACACGTCCCGACAAAGTTGGGTGACATGTATTTCGGAACGTGGATCGACGTAAATGGAGAATTTTTTGACACGGCGCATTTCGCAGATTGCCTGAAGCTTTATCCGTTTCAAGGTGGAGGCTGTTATCTGTTGCTTGGCGTGGTCGAAGTTGATTACCACTTTCCGACGATTACAGTTATACGCATGGCCAAAATGCCATTTATTCCTGATCCGCGTTATTCAGAAACTGACGATAAGCGCTTCGAGACGCAACAGCAAATTCGCGAAGACGTTAGCATGACTAGCCGCGATCCGTATCCGCAGGAACATGAAATTGGGCTGCCAAGACATAAGATGAAAGTATAGCGATTCAAGAACCAAATTTTAATAAAACACTAAGAATATCTTTTATTGAAATACCGTACATTGAACAAAACAATTGCTTATGTGTTATTATGTAGGATTAGAAGATGATATCGAGGCAGTAGAAATCCGTTACGGCATTACTTACCACCAGCCTCAATATTGGGATAAACTGCCACCGTCGCCGTCAAAAATGATTAACGGATTTGCACATCCAAAAATGCCAATCGTCAAAAACGATGG
>JACMOK010000031.1 GCA_014378065.1 Flavobacterium sp. | reverse complement strand
GCCTATTTTCACAAAGAATAGTTGGCCAAATTAGAACGAAATGGAGAAATAAAAATTATTGAAAAAGAAGCGTTATTATTGTTGCACGAATTTCTGCAACTATTTCATTAGCACTATTAAATTTGGTTTTGATGTTTTGAGGTAATTATACCGTCAAATTGAGTTTCTCCGCAAAATAATCACAGAAATCTTTCATGGTATCAGTCATTTTTTGATCATCGGTAGCGCGTTGAAATGTATCAGCCATAGCCACTAATGTCTGGTGAAAAAATAATTTCATTTCATCAACCGGCATGTCTTTGGTCCACAAATCTATCCGGAGCGTTTCTTGGGCTTTGCTATTCCAGATAGAAAGCATGATTGCTTTGGCTTCTTCGGCTTTGGCAACTCCCTCTTCGGCAGTCCATAATAATTTTTCAGGAACGCGGTTTTCGTCCAATTCGACCACAAATTTGATTTCTGAAGTAGTTGTAGCAGCCATTATTTTTTAGGTTTGTATTTTGATTTTTCGAATAATTCTTTTGCCTCCATTTTAAGCAGTTGTTGTAGTGATGCGTCATTGTTTTCCATAAACGATCTTACAATCTGCCATCCGATCCATGATCCGACTCTGCCGGGCGAATCATTGTCTATCTCTAAGTAAAATTTCGAAAATGGCGCCGGATTGATGAAGCGTGGAATGAGTTTTTGATCGGTGTCATACAATAATTTTCTTTCAATAAAATAGCGCCACATATAACTTTCGTTTTCTTCGCACCACAACAGTTGCTCGGGCTTGTAACCCATCTTATCGGCATCGGTATATTCTGGAAGCAACAAATCTTTGAGATACAACTGTTTACCGGCATAGATCATTTGGGAAAGCAACGTCGTGTTGGTTGGCGGCATTATTTTCTGCGAGGTAAAACTATTGACAATATCTGGCAGTAGTTGCGAGGACTCGAAATTTTGTTTGATGTAATCCGGAAATTCATAAAACCTATGGTCTTTACCTAGATACAATTCCAGTGAAATGATCAGCATGTTGTTGGCATAAATAATCTTGTTCTGATAGTCCATTTCAGAAATAACAGTAAATACTTCGGGTGTTTTGGTTTCTGGAAAATAATATTTGATATGCTTGAAAAGAATTTCTATCTTGCTTGTTTCTGTTTCAAAATCGGAATACTTTTTTTCTACTTCGGTATACAATTCGCGCCATTGTGGATTTTGCATTTTGTCTGTCCATACGGCATCGTCATTTCCAGGCGGAAAGAAAAACGGATATTTAACTTTCAATTTTGGCAGATCGGATGGCGGCGTTTTAAAAAAGGCTTTGTCAAATCGGTCAACCTTTATTGTTAACGGAATGGATTCAATGGTTTTTTCTGTTTTGCTTTTTTTATCACAAGAAAAAAAGGCAAAAAAACAAAAAGCCATGACGAGACAAGGAAGGTATTTCATATGATGCGGTATTAGCCCTGATGGAAGCAGCATCCTTTTTTGCTTGCTTTGATTGGCAAGCAAAAAAGATATCGCGGACAGCAGGAAATAGCTACAAATAATTATTATTTTTGCAAAGATACATTGCAGATTATTAAATTTTCAGAAGTATGTCTAAAAAAAGCACAATAAATGTTGAGAAAGTTAATGCTCAAATTGTTAATTGGTTAAAAAGTTACGCCGAGCAAGCGAAAGTGAAGGGTTTTGTTATTGGAATTTCAGGCGGAGTAGATTCGGCTGTGACCGCTACACTTTGCGCGCAAACGGGTTTGGAAGTGCTGTGTCTTGAGATGCCCATTCACCAAGCGCCCAGCCATGTGAGTCGCGGGAGAGAACACATTGCGCAACTGAAACTTCGATTTTTGAATGTTAAGAGCACAGAAACTGATTTGACACCCGTATTCGAGACCTTTAAACTTCAGCTTCCAAAAACACAGGATGACACCAAGGTAAATTTGTCGCTAGCCAACAGTCGCGCCCGTTTGCGAATGACAACCTTATATTATTTTGCGGGAATTCATAATTTGTTGGTGGCCGGAACTGGCAATAAAGTCGAAGATTTTGGTGTCGGGTTTTACACCAAATACGGTGATGGCGGCGTTGATTTGAGTCCGATTGCCGACTTAATGAAATCGGAAGTCTATGCTTTAGGGGTGCATTTGAAAATTCCACAATCTATTCTTAATGCAGCGCCAACTGATGGTTTATTTGGTGATGACCGTAGCGATGAGGATCAATTAGGCGCAACCTATGCGGAATTAGAATGGGCGATGTTGTCCGAGGAAGCAGGCCACACAGAAAACAATTTTTCAAGCCGTGAAAAAATTGTTTTTGAAATATACCAACGACTGAATAAAACTAACCAGCACAAAATGAATGCAATACCGGTTTGCTTAGTTCATCGGGATTAATGGTCTTTCATCTAAAAAATTTGAATGCTTAAGTTTTTTTTAACTAAATTTATTAATTCATTTGAAATAAACAACTCTTAAAAAATAAAATTATGATTAAAGTTTGTTTAGCCGATAATTATCCTGTAGTTCACTTTGGGGTAAAATCTTATTTTAAAGATCATATCGATATAAGTATTGTCGCCAATGTTGGCAATTTTTCTATGGTAAAAGATGTGCTTTACACCAAAGAAATTGATGTATTGGTTTTAGATTTGGATTTGGACGGTTTGTCGAGTATTTATGAATTGAAAGCAATTATAAAGAATTATACGAAGACAAAAATTATTGTATTCAGCAGTTATTCCGAACAAATTTATGCGCCCAATGCTATCAAAGCTGGCGTTGCGGGTTACGTTCACAAAACGGCTAAACTAGAAAGTCTGGGTATTGCAATTATGAAGGTAAACCAAGGCCATGTCATTTTAAACGACGTGATCAAGAAAAGTTTAGCCTTGATAGCCAAGCAAAATAAAAGCGAGCGTTTGTACCGCAAACTCTCCAATCGCGAAATTGAAGTTCTGCGTTATTTAAGCAACGGCAAAAAAAATAATGAAATTTCTTCGATTCTAGGATTGAATGAAAAGACAATCAGTACGTACAAGCTAAGATTATTGACCAAACTCAACGTGACCAACTTGGTCGATTTGGTTAATAAGGCAAAAACATTAGAAATCGTTTAATTATAGCGCGACATTACCCTTCCCAGTTTCTTCGAAAAAGAATTGATCAATTTGTAATAATCCATCGCCATCGACATGGGTTCAGTATTATCCGTGTCTGGTTCTGACGAGATAGAGCCTTTCAGTGATTCGATGATACGATCAACCAAAAACCAACGCAATGTCAGTATTGTTTCAGAAACGTATTGCGCAATCGATTGGTCTTTTAATTTGACAATGATTTGCTGACCTTCCCAATTGTGTAGTGTTTGTTGTTCTTCTAACATTAAAATATCGGTGACCTCTTGGGAAAATTCTGGTGCCAAATGCATTAAGTACTGTTCCATCTGGAAAGTTTCGTTTTGATGAAAATAATCAATAAGTTGGTTGTAGATACCCAGAAACAACGGATTAGCAAGTTCCACCTCATCTTCTTGCAGGCTCAAGTAAATGCGTTGGTATACTTTATATTCTTTCTTTTCGATGACATTTTCGATTTCGCCCTCTTCATTTGCTTTCATCAGAACGTCTTCAAATTCTTCGGTTTTATCACCATAAAGCAACAGGATTTCTATGATTTTCCGTTCTAGTTCAAAAAGCACATCCACTTTTTCAACTGCGACAGGATTATCATTTTTGATCACTTCGAATGCTTTTTGGTCAAGCTTTATTTTTTTACCACTCTCGGCAATGTCTTTCTGAACAAGTTGTGCCAAAGTATTAAGCAACACTTGCTCAGAAATATCCATAATTCGCGAACATTCCTGAATGTAAACTTCCCGTTTGATTCTGTCTGGAATTTTCGAAATACTAGTAACCATATCACGTATCAGGTCGGCTTTTTTGATAGGATCACTCTTGGCTTCATTCATCAAAAGGGAAGCTTTAAACTGAATGAAATCTTTTGCATTGTTTTCAAGATACAACACCAAATCTTCAGGCGACGTCTTTTTTGCAAAACTGTCAGGATCTTCGCCTTCTGGAAAAGTACAAACTTTTACGTTCATGCCTTCTTCAAGAATCAAATCGATTCCACGAACTGAGGCGCGCAGTCCAGCAGCATCTCCGTCATACAACACCGTAATATTTTTAGTCAGTCGGTTCACCAGACGAATTTGGTCGGGTGTCAACGCTGTTCCGGAAGAAGCAACTACATTTTCAATTCCGGATTGATTGAACTGAATAACATCGGTGTAGCCTTCTACCAAATAACAATTGTTTTGTTTGGCAATGGCCTGCTTGGCCTGAAAAATGCCGTATAGCACTTTACTTTTATAATAAATATCGCTTTCAGGTGAATTGAGGTATTTGGCTGCTTTTTTATCATTGCCCAGAATCCTCGCGCCAAAGCCCAAAATTCTACCCGACATACTTTGGATTGGAAACATCACTCTGCCACGAAAACGATCGATACGCCTATCTTCTTTGACAATCGTTAATCCGGTGCTTTCGAGAAATTCGAGCTGGTATCCTTTTCCTAAAGCTTCTTTAGAAAAAGCATCCCAGAGTTCGGGCGAGTAGCCCAAAGCAAACTTTTTGATGGTTTCGTTGCTGAAGCCGCGTTCTTTAAAATAGGAGTAACCAATAGCCTTGCCTTCTTCGCTATGTAAGAGCGTGTCGTGAAAATAATTTTTGGCGAATTCAGATACGAGATACATACTTTCACGCACATCGGTGTTGGCTTTCTCTTCCTGCGTCTGCTCGGTTTCTTCAATTTCAATATTATATTTTTTGGCCAGATAACGGATGGCTTCGGGATAGGTAAAATGCTCGTGTTCCATTAAAAACGCGACGGCATTACCGCCTTTTCCGGAGCTAAAATCTTTCCAAATTTGTTTGACCGGAGAGACCATAAAAGAAGGGGAACGTTCATCCGAAAACGGACTTAAGCCTTTAAAATTACTGCCGGCGCGTTTCAAAACGACAAAATCGCCAATCACCTCTTCTACTCGAGCGGTTTCGAAAACGGTATCTATGGTGTTTTTTGAAATCAATTTATAATGAAAATTTCAAGATGAAAAGAGTTTTGTGCCATTCACTATTTGATGACTGCTGCCAAAGTTACAAAGTTTTGCACAACTTTTAGCCCTGATGGAAGCGGCATCTCCCGATTTATAAAAACAAGGCCCTTTGCCTTGAATTTTATTATCGGGAATACAGCGGACAGCAGGAAATAGCTCCAGAAAAATCTTATTACGCCAAAATAAAAAAGTGCTCCTTTCGAAGCACTTCAACTTTATAAAAAAGTAAACTAACAAAATCTAATTGAAATCGAAACGCAAACCCAGTGAGATATTGTTCTGATCTATTACATTGTTTTCAAATAAAGGATTGAGATCGTATTTGGCATACAAACTTATTTCTTTGTAACCGATATAGGCGCTGACGCCATATATGAAATCGTTGACATTGAAACTGCCTTTGGTTTTTTGCTGTACGTCGTTGCCGTCACTTTCATAATCTAAAATCTGCTTCGATTTCAAATTGGCGCCGGCATAACCGCCTAATCCGATCCGCAGACTTTGGTGGGTTTTAAAAATGGTCTTATCATTTTTGGTTTCCTTTCCGGAAAAATCAAATTCTAAATGCACTGGAACTACAAGATACACATTTCGAAAGCGGGCGTCTTTTAAATGAATGGCACTTGTGGTTAAAACCGTCTGATTGCCAGATGTGGTAAAAAAACGATTGTCTGTTGGACGCAAATTGTTGTACATTACAGACAATCCGTATTTGGCGTGAAGTAAATTGTTGTTTTTTAAAATTCGGGTGTTGTATGTCAATCCCCATTCGTAAAAATGCGAACCCCAATACCGGTATTCTGAATGAGCAACTGCATTGTTAGTCGCCAGATTATTGGCGCCCCAAGCAAATACAAACTGCGTTGTGGTTCTTGATTCGCCCGTTGTTGACTCCTTGTGCTTCTTGCGGTCGAAATGAAATTTAAAACTGCGCGTGGAATCTTGCTCTTTGATTTTTCCATCTACTTTTTGTTGAACTAAATCTTTGAGTTCCTCTTGTACCTGACCTACGCGAAACTCAATACTTTTGGCTCTGGCCTCTGCCAATTTCATTTTCTTTTCTTCGGATTGTTCTTTAGAAATGGCGCCATTTTCGAGTTGCGCATTAACCGATTCCAATTCTAACTTTAAAGCGGCTTTTTCTTCTTTGGTAATGCTTTCAATTTTGGCTGCAATTGTTTTGGCGCGCTCTTCAAAGGTTTCCTGTGAAAAAACAGTAGTTAGAAAAAGACATAGCAATCCTGTCAGGTAAATGGTAAAATTTTTCATGGTGTTTGGTTTTTAATTAGTGATTATTGATTGTTGCGGTTGGCGAGTGCCCCTTTTACGGATTTGTAGTTTTTGTCGACGGCCTTAATAATTTTTACACGAAACGAGTGTTCCAATTCCCCATCGACTTGCGAGAGCAGACTATTGGCATTTACGGTAATCCCTTGGTTTTGATTTTGAATTTTAGAAGGCGATGCACCAGCAGTCGACAATTCTCTGGCGACTACTGGCTCAGATTTCAAAAGAGGTAACGGTTCTGATTTTTGATTGTTGGGTATATTTGAAAGTTTTTGTAAGTGGCTTGGGCTTTCTGCGATTTGCATTTGTTGCCGTGCCAAGCCCAAAGTAGGCAATGATTTTGCTGAGTAGCCATTTACAGGTGGAATTTTGACCTGCGCTACTTCAGTTGTAATTCCCGATTTTACCAAAGCAGAATTTGAAATTTTAATTTCTATTGGAATGCCATTATGCTTATCGCTTATGGAGTCGTTCTGCTGTAGAACAACTTCAGTTTTTCTGACATCTGACATCTCTTGCGTTTGACTCAAAAAAACAAAACCTATAAAAAGAAAGCCTAAAATACCGGCAGCAATATACAACCAATGGTAATTTTGTTTTGATTTTTTTTCTTCGGCTACGGTCAACATCGCATCCAAACGATCCCATGCGTTGGCAGTGGGTGCGATCCTGCGCTGGTTGAGTTGGCGCTTGAATTGGGTTTCTAATTTATGCTGTCCCATTGCTGTAATTTTTTAATTTGATTATTTCTTGCTGCAAAATTTTTCTGGCGTGTGACAATTGTGATTTGGAAGTACCCTCACTAATGCTCAACAAATTTGCTATTTCTTGATGTTTGTAGCCTTCGATCGCATATAGGTTAAAAATCATTTTGTATCCTTCAGGCAATTTGTCAATCAAAAACTGAATATCGGCTACGCTAAAATCACTTTCAATGTTATTAAAACCATCTTCTTTGTAGCACTCTTCCTCCAGAAAACTCACCTTTTTTTGAGCCCTGATGTAAGAAAGGCACTCGTTGACGATGATGCGTCTAATCCAACCTTCAAAACTTCCTTTATGCTCAAACTTTTTTAGATGCGTGAATACTTTCATAAAAGCAGTAATCATCAAATCTTCAGCATGGTGAATATCTTTAATATACTGACGACAAACGCTGAGCATTTTTGGAGCAAATTTCACATAAATCATTTGCTGGGCCTGGCGGTTATTTTCTGCGGCCAAGCGAACGAGTTCGTGTTCTTCTTGATGTAATTGGATTACTTTCAAAATCGATTTTATAGGGTTACTAATAGCATAGACGTAAAGCAGCAGAGAATAGTTGCATGAGAAAATAAAAAAAATTAATTTTTCAAACTTTCCTTTGAACAAAGGCTTTTCAAATCGAACAAATTAAAAGTTATATTTTGCGTTCAATTACGTAATTCACCATCAGAATTAAGGCTTCTTTGAATTCGGAATCCGGATAATTTTGTAAAATTTTTAGGGCTTCTTGTTGGAATTCAACCATTTTATCTTCTGCATACTGGAGTCCATTGTTTTCTTTTACAAACGCGATTACTTGCGTTACTCTAGCCTTATCCTTGTTGTGGTTTTTAATGGAATTGATCAACCACGATTTTTCCTTAACAGTACAATGATTCAAAACATGAATGAGCGGCAAAGTCATCTTCTGTTCTTTGATATCAATTCCGGTGGGTTTGCCTATGGCTTCCTCTGTGTAGTCGAACAAATCGTCTTTAATTTGGAAAGCCATTCCGATGAGTTCGCCAAATTTTCGCATATTTTCTACCTGTAGCGCATCGTCAATAACTGATTTGGCCCCAAGGGCGCAGCACGCAGCGATTAAAGTAGCTGTCTTTTTTCGGATAATTTCATAGTAAACGGCTTCTACTATATCCAATCTGCGGGCTTTTTCAATCTGCAATAATTCGCCTTCACTCATTTCCCGAACCGCAACAGAGATAATTTTCAACAAGTCGAAATCCCCATGGTCTATTGAAAGCAGTAATCCTTTCGACAACAAGTAATCGCCAACGAGCACGGCAATTTTATTTTTCCAAAGCGCATTGATCGAAAAAAAACCACGTCGGCGATTGCTATCATCAACCACATCGTCATGAACTAGTGTGGCGGTATGAATTAATTCGATCACCGATGCGCCACGATAAGTACGTTCGTTCACCGTTCCATTGGAAAGCATTTTGGCCGTTAAAAAAACAAACATGGGACGCATTTGTTTCCCTTTTCGGTTGACAATGTAGTATGTAATTCGGTTGAGCAGCGCAATGTTGGAAGTCATCGATTCGTAGAACTTTTTTTCAAAAAGTTCCATTTCACCTTGTATGGGCTGCTTTATTTGTGAAGTGATGTTCATTACTCCCTCAAAGATACTTATTAAGTTTAGAGTTGCAAAGGTTAAAATCTGTAAATTTAAGTGGTGGCTTAAACCTTTCTCAAAGTCATTCATCTTAAAGGAAACTTAAAAATTAAAATTATGAAAGCAAAAAAACTAGTGTTTGGAATGCTTTTGTCGCTACTGATAATCAGTTGCAACAAAGACGAAAATCAAACTGCTTCTCCAACAAACAACGCTCAAGAGGTGGCAGACAATGCAAAAATCGATACTGTTTCTGACGATGTACTTCAAATTGTAGAATCACAAGCCAACGAAACCGCCGCGGGAAAAAATACTGGTAGTGCTCAAAGCTTTCTATCGGATTGCGCCACAGTGAACACCGTTCAAAACGGAAGTACTTGGATAAGAACAATCGATTTTGGAAGTACCAACTGTTCCTTGTTTAACGGCAATACCGTAAGAGGCAAAATCATTCTCACTTTTACAAATAACTTTAGCGCAGCCACCAGAACCATTTCATATGTCTTTGATAATTTTTATCACAACGATCGGCAGGTAGAAGGCAACAGAACAGTAGTTAAAACAATATTACCCAACAACCATCCACAAGCAACTATTGTACTTGACATGACCGTAACCACTCCAGCAGGTGGTGTTTACCACAGAACCGGACAGAGGGTCCGCGAATTTACCGCAGGATACCAAACCCCGTACGTTTTATTAGACAACGAATTTTCGATTACAGGAAACTGGACCACGACTTTACCGAGTGGCAATGTGCATACAGCGACGATTAACACACCAGTAATTGTGAAATGGGATTGTTCCCATATCGTGAGCGGAAACATCACTTTTGTAAGAACCAATGGCAACGCAATTTTGGATTATGGCAACGGTAACTGTGATGATCAGGCTACTGTTACTATTAACGGTGTGGTGTATCCTATTACTTTGTAAAAAATAAAATCACTTGTTGTAAAAAGGTTGCTTCACTAATAAATGAAGGAACCTTTTTTATGCTTCTTTGTTGGCCAACTGTCCGCAAGCGGCATCGATGTCTTTGCCACGGCTGCGTCTTACTTTTGCCACAATATCATTGGCTGCCAATGCCTCGATATATGCTGCTATCGCAACTTCAGAAGCCTGTTGAAATTCGCCATCATCAATAGGATTGTATTCAATTAAGTTGACTTTACAAGGAACGTATTTACAGAATTTGACCAATGCTGCTATCGATTCTTCATTGTCGTTGATGTCTTTCCACACGACATATTCATAAGTAATTTTACTTTTTGTTTTTTGGTACCAATATTCCAAAGATTCGCGCAAATCGGCCAAGGGGAAATTGACGGTAAAAGGCATAATTCTAGAACGAATTTCATCAATTGCCGAATGTAAAGAGACCGCAAGTTTAAATTTTACCTCATTATCAGCCAGTTTTTTAATCATTTTAGGCACTCCAGAGGTAGAAAGTGTGATCCGTTTTGGCGACATGCCCAAACCTTCTGGCGAAGTGATCATCTCGATGGCCTTAATCACGTTGTTATAATTCATTAAAGGTTCGCCCATACCCATGAACACAATATTTGACAACGGATGGTTGTAATACAACTTACTTTCTTTGTCGATGGCTATAACTTGGTCATAAATTTCAGCGGGTTCTAAGTTGCGCATTCTTTTTAGTCGTGCCGTTGCGCAAAAATTACAATCCAAGCTGCAACCCACCTGACTTGATACACAGGCGGTGGTTCGGGTGTTGGTTGGAATCAAAACCGACTCTACCACCAGACCATCGTGCAGGCGCACCGCATTTTTCACTGTGCCATCGGAACTGCGTTGCATGGTATCAACTTGAATGTGGTTGATGACAAAATTTTGCGCTAGCATCGTACGGGTTTCTTTAGACACATTGGTCATATCCTCGAAATGATGGGCCCCTTTGCTCCAAAGCCATTCGTAAACTTGGTTGCCTCTAAAAGGCTGGTCGCCGTGGCTTACAAAAAAATTCCGCAATTGCTCTTTCGATAAAGCGCGTATGTCTTTCTTTTCAATTTCCATGGGCCAAATTTAATGACTATTTGTTGATTTGTTGATTTGATAATTTAATAACTTTAAAGCCCATAAGAAAATTCTAAACAGATGCATTTCATTTCCCCCGAATTAGAGGATTACATTGCGCAACATTCTCAACAAGAACCTGAATTGCTGGCTGCTTTAAATAAAGAAACTTACCAGAAAATTCTATTGCCTCGAATGCTGAGTGGGCATTTTCAGGGACGGGTTTTAAGCATGCTTTCAAAATTGATCCGACCGCTTAACATTTTAGAAATTGGCACTTTCACTGGCTATGCTTCGCTTTGTTTGTGTGAAGGGATGCGACCGCATGGCACATTGCATACCATTGACATTAAAGAGGAACTCGTAGATTTTCAGCGAAAATATTTTGACCTTTCTCCTTGGGGCGATTATATTGTGCAGCATCTGGGACCCGCAACGGCAATTATTCCGACTTTGGATATAACTTTTGACTTGGTTTTCATCGATGCCGATAAAGAAAATTACCTCAACTATTTTGAATTGATCGTTCCTAAAATGAACCAAGGTGGAATTATCTTATCAGACAATGTGCTTTGGAGTGGTAAAGTTTTGGAGCCTGTGGAAGCTAATGATACGAGTACTAAGGTTTTGATGGCCTTCAATAAATTGTTAAAAGAAGATCAAAGGGTGGAAACGGTTTTGCTTCCGATTCGAGACGGATTGACAGTGAGTCGGGTTTTATAGCCCCGATGGCAATGGCATCGCCCGATTAGAATGTACAGCGGGAAAAAGCTCCCAAAAAAGTCAAACCCTAAAATATTTTTGTTGCGCTGATTGGTACAATTTAAAAAAAAGAAATCCGTTGAGAAAGCCAAACAAATAGCCAGCCAATATGTCGGATGGATAATGCAGGCCCAGATAAATTCTGCTGTAAGCAAACACTAGGGGCCACAAAAAAATAAATCCGAAATAGCGGAAACGGTTTCGAAGGTTGAGGAATAAAAAAGTGGCTACTGCCATGGTGTTGGCCGCATGACCGGAAAAGAAACTAAAAGAGTGTCTGACCTGTACGACCCTGATAAAAGTATTGATTTGGAGATTGTCGCAAGGCCGGAGTCGCATGAACCCATTTTTGAACAAATTGGTAACTTGGTCGGTAGTGGCAATTAAGACGGCCACAAAAAAAACAAGATACAAAGATTGTTTGGTTCCTAACTTTTTGAAAGTAAAATAGGCCAACAATAAAAACAGAGGAAGCCAATTGATCTGTTGGGTAATGAACAACCAAAATCCGTCATATTCCTGTGAACCCAGACCGTTTAAATAAATAAACCAATTTTTATCTAAATCCAGAAGCTTCTCGAACATCTACGGCTGTCTTTTGATCGGCCCCGTAATTTGCTCAATTTCCTCTTTGACACTTTCGATTTTAATTGGGGATTCGGCTAGCAGTTTGTCTTTAGCTTTGGAAATTTCAGCATTGATATTGCTTTTAATGTCGGTGAAATCGCCGTGCATTTCCTTAAAAGTTTCACCCAATCCGTTTGCCTCGGCTCCTTTGTGAATTTCACTTTTAAGGTCGTTGGTGGCATTTTTCAATTGCGCCACTGCTTTGCCCATCGTACGGGCTATTTCTGGGATTTTGTCAGATCCGAAAAGCATTAAAATAATAAATAGAATGAATATAAATTCGCCTCCGCCGATGCCAAACATAATTATTTCTTTTGTTGCAAAGTTATACGTTTTTGAGAATCAAATTTTTAAATTAATTATAATTAATTGTTAATCTGACTTGGTGCTGTTTTCTTGTAAAACAATTGCGTTATAATTTAAAGCCAATCTTTTAATGAGGAACATCGTCATGGTTTTGTTTTTTGCTTGTAAAGCGGCCACATAAGCTGGATCTTCGATGAGATAATATTGGAAGCCTTTGATGTAATCTCTCGGTATTTTCAGCACTTCTGTGTAATACTTTTCCTCGTACCATCCATCAAGTTTGCGCAACAACTTCTCATTTCTTTCAATCATCACCTCTTTCTTGAGCATCGCTGTGCGTCCGGAGATTTTATTGAGCAGCGGATCAAGAATTCCGGTGGTCGCAGTGTATAATTTTCTTTCTGCAGGCGTATATTTTTTTTGTCCGTGCGGTGTAATGCCTAAATTTTCGGAATTAAGGTTGGCATTTTCATTGACATTTACTTCTTTGAGCTGATTTATTTTCGTATTCATTTTCAAAATTATGATTTCAGATTTTACATCTTCCGCAGAGATTATTTTTCGTTTGCTCTCCAAATTTACAGCCGTGATGACAAGCACGTCGCCCACTTGCACGCCCATTTGAAAAACACCTTCTTTATCGGTAACGGTGGTTTTCTCATTTCTCGCATTGACAACGTTTACTTTTTCTACGGAAGTGGAATCTGCCACTATTTTTACTTTCAACACTGTATCATTAGACTGTCCATGAACCACCTGGATCAGCAAAAAAAGAAGCAGTAGAAAAATATTAATTTTTTTCACAAGCGATTATTTCTAAATAACGTACTGCCAGGTCACCCATTATAAAAGTTGCCATGGCTTTATTTCTAGCATTTATCATCGCGACAAATCTATTGTTTTCTACCAGATAATATTGGAATCCCTTGACATATTCTGTCGGAATTTTCAATTTGGCTGTAAAATATTCTTGCTCAAACATACTGGCCATTTGCTCTAAGATCGTTTGTTTTCTTTCTACAACTAATTCCTTTCTGAGCATCGCACTTCTGCCTGAAAAAAGGTTCAGCAAAGGATCAATCGTAAGCGAGGTGTTCAGCCCAAACTGCGCGTCCAAATTTGTCGCGGTTCGCAGTTTTCTTTCTGCAGCTGTGTAACTTTTTCGGCCTGCTGGTGTAATTCCTAAAGCCACAGCATTAATGTTTTTGTATTGGAATACCATTACTTCATCGAGCTGGTGCATTAACGGTTGCATTTTCACTAAGCGCAAAGGCGATGTTAAGTCAGTTTCTGCGATAGCTATTTTTAACCCTTTAAATTGAATTGAAGACAACATCAAAGTATCTCCCACAGCAACTGGGATTGAAAAATATCCGCCTCCTTGTGTCAGGGTGCCTTCTTGGGTCTTGAGGTTTACTACATAAACACCATCCAAATCATTAGCATCGGCAATTACTTTTGCTTTTAATGATTTTCGAACAGTTTGTGCCCACACAGCATTAGGCACAACGGTGAAAAATATAAAAATTATTAGGATTTTATTCATGCGTATCGCTGGTGCATATTTTTTGTAAATGTATTTGAAGCCCATCCCAATAAATTACTAACGGGGTAATAATCTTATGTTAATTTAAAATTTTGTACTGCCACCTACTGCTTTTGATTTATTTACCTTTAACCCAAAACAGAATCCAATTTCATGAAAAATCTTATCATCGCCAGCACTTCAACACTTCACGACAGTGCTTATCTAGAATACCTTCTTCCTACTTTAACCGTGCACTTTAAAGGTTGTAAAACACTGTTGTTTATTCCTTACGCGCGCCCGGGCGGCATTTCGCATGAAAGCTACACCGAAAAAGTCCGATTGGTTTTTGCTAAAATGAACATTGCTGTGAAAGGCCTTCATGAATTCGAATCGCCGTCAGTAGCAATCCAATCAGCAGAAGCTATTTTTACCGGTGGTGGCAATACCTTTTTATTGGTTTTTGAATTGTATAAAAATAAAGTCATGGGCATTCTATCAGAAACGCTTAAAAATGGAACGCCCTATCTTGGCACGAGTGCAGGAAGCAATATCGCGGGACTAACGATGCAGACGACCAATGATATGCCAATTATTTATCCGCCGAGTTTTCAAACCTTAGGATTGGTTCCATTCAATTTGAATCCGCATTATCTTGATGCTGACATGCAATCCAAGCATATGGGCGAAACCCGAGAAACCCGAATTAAAGAATACCATCAATTCAATAATGTTCCGGTTTTAGGATTGCGCGAAGGAAGCTGGCTCGACGTTAAGGGAAGCAACATCATACTGCGAGGAGCACTTTCGGCAAGATTATTTCAACCACACCAGACACCGTCAGAATTGGAAACTGACAGAAATTTAAGCTTTTTGGCTATGCTCTAAAAAAAAAGCCGCTCCAACGAACGACTTTATGTTTTAAACTAAAAGGAAATCTATACCTCCAAAACACTGTTTTCTGCGCCCGCAAATGCATTCCACTTATACGAGTCTGCTTCTGTCTCGTTTACAAAAGCGCCGTCAATGACATACTTAAATTCATAAGCGGCATCCTTATTTACATCGAAAACACCTTTAAAGGTTCCGTTTTTAAGTTTGCTCAATTCACCTGCACTTGGATTCCAATTATTGAAATCACCAACTACTGCCGCCGTGTTGGCTTCTTTAGCTGCTACTGTAAACGTTACTTTAACAACGGGTTTCGTTTTTATAAATTGTTTTTTTACTGACATAACTATTTCATTTTTAGAATTATGAGGGCAAAGTAAGTAAATTCATTTCAACAAAATACAACGACAATTAAGATTTAAGGATATTGCAAGAACTATCTAAAAAAATCAATAAATTCTTAATTTTTGATTGTTTAAAATTGGAATCCTGAAAAGGAAAACGTTTGCACAATGCACATTCTGCAAGTTTAAAAATTGAATTCAGACAACATTTTAAAACATTCACCCCCTAAATCTTCGCGATTATAACAAATTGATTAACAATTCACTACAATTGAGGACCTGATTTTACCAATCCCTCCCCTTCCTTGTTATCGGCATATTGGGTAAAGTTTTTAATGAAAAGGGAAGCCAGCTCTTTGGCTTTATCGTTCCAGTCGGTCTGGTTTTGATAAGTGGCTCTAGGATCAAGAATACCACTATCGACACCGTCTAATGTGGTTGGAATTTGCAAATTGAAGATCGGTAGCGTTTTCATTTGGCAATCTTCAATAGAACCGTCTAAAATTCTATCAATAATAGCACGGGTATCTTTGATAGAAATTCTTTTTCCAGTTCCGTTCCAGCCCGTGTTAACCATGTAGGCCGTGGCATGGTGTTGGTCCATTTTTTTTACTAATTCCTGTCCGTATTGCGTAGGATGTAGTGATAAGAAGGCCTTTCCAAAACAAGCTGAAAAGGTAGGTTCTGGTTTTGTGATGCCGCGTTCAGTGCCCGCTAGTTTTGCAGTAAATCCAGAAAGAAAATAATATTTTGTTTGTTCAGGCGTTAGTTTTGAAATAGGCGGAATCACACCAAAAGCATCAGCGGTCAAGAAGATTACTTTTGTTGCATGGCCCGCTTTAGATATCGGTTTTACGATATTGTGAATGTGATATATAGGATAAGAAACCCTCGTGTTTTGGGTAACAGACCCATCTTTGAAATCGATTTTCCCGTGGCTATCCACCGTCACGTTTTCTAGTAAAGCATCGCGTTTTATGGCTTCGTAGATATCAGGTTCATTTTCTCTACTCAAGTCTATCGTTTTGGCGTAACAACCGCCTTCAAAATTAAAAACGCCATCATTGTCCCATCCGTGTTCGTCATCGCCAATCAATTCGCGTTTAGGATCGGTTGACAACGTGGTTTTTCCTGTTCCAGATAATCCAAAGAAAATAGCTACATCTCCATCTTTTCCTTTATTAGAGGAACAATGCATAGAAGCAATACCTTGCAGTGGCAGGTAATAATTCATCATAGAGAACAGCCCTTTTTTCATTTCACCGCCATACCAGGTTCCTCCGATAAGTTGAATTTTTTCGGTCAGATTGAAAGCAATATAAACTTCTGAATTCAAGCCATAATCGGCAAAATTTTTAAACCCGTCCTTAGAAGCATTCATTACAACAAAATCAGGTTCGCCATACTGATCTAACTCTTCTTCGGTCGGCCGTATAAACATATTTTTTACAAAATGAGCCTGCCAGGCAACTTCGACTATAAAACGAACCTTTAATCTCGTGTTTTCATTGGCACCGCAAAAAGTATCCACAACAAACAATTTCCGGTTTGACAACTGTGTGATTGTATTTTCTTTAAGGGCGTTCCATGTTTCTTGAGAAATGGGTTTGTTGTCGTTTGGCGCATTTGATGAGGGCCACCAGATGGTATTTTCAGTGATGGCATCCTTGACAATGTATTTGTCTTTTGGCGAACGACCCGTAAAAACACC
Organism: Flavobacterium sp.; assembly: GCA_014378065.1. GTDB lineage: Bacteria > Bacteroidota > Bacteroidia > Flavobacteriales > Flavobacteriaceae > Flavobacterium. The sequence continues at coordinate 13,298 of JACMOK010000031.1, read as the reverse complement.
AGTCATAACATTTACGGCGCCTAGTTCTGTCAGTTGTCCTTTTTCGTAGCCTTTTAATTTTGGGTTTATTTCTTCTTTAAATAATAACTCATAAGAAGGGTTATAAATGACTTCCTCGGCATTTTTGATGCCGTACTTTTCTAGCGAAATCGATTTCGTAAACTGAGCATAGTTATCCATAAAATTAAGATTTTTATTGCATAATGGTAAAGGGCAAAAGTAAAAAAATAATTTCTAGCTACTAGAAGATTATTGAAATATTATCATTTTTTCTTGATACAATCGATAAAAAGCCAAAACCAAGCGATAATTAGTAACAATCCTCCAATTGGAGTGACAATTCCTATTGCCTTAGCATCGATATTTGTCAGATCATCGGTGGCCAAAACGTAAATGGATCCAGAAAAAAACAGCACGCCAAAAACTGTGAGAAATAAAATACCTCTTTTCGCTTTCTCTGAAAATAGAGAAGATGTTCCCACAAACAGCAGCATCAAGGCGTGATACATTTGATATTTAACGCCGGTTTCAAACGTATTCAGTTGTTCAATGGTTAATACTTTTTTTAACGCATGCGCCCCGAAAGCACCTAAGATAATTGCGGTCATACCAAAAATTGCCGCGGTTGAAATTATTTTCTTTTCCATTTATAACTTGAGATAAGTCGCAAAATTATCAGTAAATAATGGAAGTAAAAAGCAAATTGCAGTTTTTTAATGCGATAAATATCCACAGTTGTCAATTTAAAATAGCGCAGACTTCATTTTTCTTGACTAACCTAAATAAAGCGAATGACCAAAAACTGCTCCTAACAAAAAAATATTACATTTGCATAACTAAATAAAAAAACCAATGCAGTCGATAATTTTCGGATTTCATAAAGCAAGCAGGTTGAGTCGCAAAATATCTCTTTTTATATTGCTCTTAGCGGGATCAATTCCTATCGCTTCGGCACAAAACAAAGCGGTCAGGTCAGGCGAAAAGTTTGTTTATGCTGCCTCGTACAACATGAGTGGTTTGATGACCCAACTGGCGCAGGTGACCATGGCAACCGAAACCGTCAAAACTTCAAAAAATACATTGTTGCACCTTAGTTGTGAAGCGGCTACCTTCAGTAAATGGGATACTTTTTTTAAAATTCGTGATACCTACGAATCCTATGTTAATACAACAACTTTAAAGTCCAGTTTATACAAACGCAATATTTTAGAGGGCCAGTACACCAAAAAAGAAAAATATATTTTTAAAAATGGAGGCAGAATTATTGAAAGCACAGTCAGTAAAAAAGGCAAACCCGAAACCAAAAAGACTTTTGCGGTAAGTGGTTCGACCCAAGACGCAATCGCTACTTTATACCAGTTGCGAAATGTTGATTTCAGCCAATTTAAATCCGGTCAAATCAAAACCTTTACCGTAATTTTTGACGAAAAGGAAATGACAGTCGCGGCAAAATTCATGGGAAAAGAAACCATAGCTGCTGGGAATCTCGGAAAAAGAGAATGCTACAAAGTTTCGATTGCCGCAAAAACTCAGGCGTTAAAAGGAATTGACAAGAATATTTTATGGCTGACAGCCGATAATGCCCGAGTGCCTGCTTTGATCAAATTTAGCATTCCGGTCGGAACAGGCCAACTTACCTTAACAAACGCTTCAGGATTATAATTATGAGAAAAATATTGATTGTTTTAGCCTTTTTATTTGCCGTTATTGCCATTGCTTTCGCCATTTTACCCATGGGCACTATCGGACTAATACCTGCCGGATTGGCACTGTTGTTTAGTGTTTTAGCTTTCGTCAAATCTAGCCCTGAGCAAAAAAATATACCGAAGTGGTTGTTGGTTGCAGCCACCCTGACTTTAATCGTAATTATCGCAAGAAGTTTTGCAACCGATACGGTGGCAAATGACCCCGAATTTGAAAAAACGAAAATTGAATCAAAACAAGAAGATCTTAAAGACCTCGAGGACTTATAATCTGCGTTTCCAACATGTAAAATTGCCTATCCTTGGGATTGCCGTCTGCGTCCCTTTCCTTTTTTGAGTTAAATTTATTGACTTTTACTACATTATGAGAAATATACTGATTATCGGTGCCGGGCGTTCGGCTTCTTCCTTAATTCAATATTTGTTACAGCATTCGGACACCGAAAATTTACACCTAACCATAGGCGATTTGTCGTTAGCATTAGCCCAACGCAAAACCAATGGTCATAAAAATGCCACCGCCATAGCCCTCGATATTTTTGAGGCCCAGCAGCGCAAAACAGAAATTGAAAAAGCCGATATCGTCATCTCGATGCTTCCCGCACACCTCCATATAGAAGTGGCGAAAGACTGTATCGTTTATAAAAAACACATGGTCACCGCTTCCTATGTCAGCGAGGCAATGCTCGCCTTAGATGCAGCAGCCAAGCAAAACAATCTGGTACTTATGAATGAAATTGGCCTCGATCCCGGCATCGACCACATGAGCGCCATGAAAGTCATTGATGAAATTCGCGAAAAAGGCGGCAAAATGATTTTATTTGAATCTTTTTGTGGCGGACTGGTAGCACCCGAATCCGACAATAATTTATGGAACTACAAGTTTACTTGGGCGCCCCGAAATGTCGTACTCGCTGGCCAAGGAGGTGCAGCCAAATTCATTCAAGAAGGCACCTACAAATATATCCCGTATCATAAGGTTTTTAGGCGGACAGAATTCTTAGAAGTCGAAGGCTATGGCCGATTTGAGGGCTATGCCAACCGAGATTCTTTAAAATACCGTAGCGTTTACGGCTTAGACGACGTGCTTACCTTATACCGCGGCACCATCCGACGCGTGGGTTATTCTAAAGCGTGGAATATGTTTGTGCAACTCGGCATGACCGATGACAGCTACACCATCGACAATTCCGAAACCATCAGCTATCGAGAGTTTACCAATTTATTCCTGCCTTATCATCCCACAGATTCTGTCGAAATCAAACTGCGACTTAATTTAGGTATAGATCAAGACGATATTATGTGGGACAAACTCGTCGAGCTTGATATTTTTAACGCCCATAAAATTGTTGGACTCATAAACGCTTCTCCAGCCCAAATACTCGAGAAAATCCTGACCGACAGCTGGACGCTTCAGGAGCACGAAAAAGACATGATCGTGATGTACCACAAATTCGGTTACGAAATCAATGGCGTGCAAAAACAAATCGATTCCAAAATGGTGTGCATCGGCGAAGACCAGACCTACACCGCCATGGCTAAAACAGTCGGATTGCCTGTAGCCATAGCCACTTTACAAATCCTAAACGGCAACATCAAAACTCCGGGAGTGCAATTGCCGATCCGTAAAGAAGTCTATTTGCCCATCCTCAAAGAACTTGAAACTTACGGCATCCATTTCAAAGAAACCGAAAAACCCTACGTGGGTTACAATCCCGATCGGGTCAGACAGTAAGTTTTCGAGCAGCTGTTCCTGCTGTTCGCTGTATCTTTTGTTGCGTTGCACTTCACAAAAGGATGCCGCTACCATCAGGGCTAGGCCTTTACGAAGCGAAGCATATTTTATTTTTTTCGAAAATACTCCCTTTTTACTTACATGTTAGCATCAAATTCCTATTTTTGATTTAAAATATGTATCGATGAAAATCAATTCCCTACAAATAGAAATCGACGGTATCGACAAAGAAATTCTTCGTTTTCTGATGGCCGATGCGCGAAAACCGATCCTCCAGATTGCCAATATCATAGGGATTTCTGGAGCCGCCATTCACCAGCGGCTGCGAAAACTAGAACAATCTGGTGTGATTGCCGGATCAAAATTCATTGTAAACATTAAGGTTTTGGGCTACAGCACGATGGCTTTTGTTGGAGTATATCTCGACAAGGCGGCTCGAAACCCAGAAGCAGTAAAAGAACTCAAAAAAATTCCAGAAGTACTTGAATGCCATTACACCACCGGAAACTGGTCAATCCTAATCAAAGTCATTTGCCGCGACAATGAGCATTTAATGCATTTACTCAATACCAAAATTCAAGCTATAGAGGGGGTTTCAAGAACGGAAACTTTCATTTCGCTAGACCAGCAAATTGACCGACAAATACAATTGTAATCCACCCGCCTAGCCCCGATAGCAGTGGAAATCCTCGTAGAGATTGCAACGAATAGCGGGAAATAGCTTCAAAAAAAATCCGCCTCTTTCGAAGCGGATGGTAAATTTTTTGGAAATTATCTCCTGTTCATATAAATCATCACATAATACAACAGGGTTGCAATCGAGCCAATCGCTGCTACGACATAAGTTCTGGCCGCCCAAGTCAACGCATCTTTCGCACCGGCTTGTTCTTGTTGTGTAAGCATGCGCTTATTTTCGAGCCAGGCCAACGCGCGGCGGCTGGCATCATATTCTACTGGTAAGGTGATAATCGAGAACAAGGTGGTTGCGGCAAAAATAACGATGCCGACCAATAATAATTGTGGAAAAGTCCGAATCATCAAAATACCTCCGATCAAAATCCATTGTACATAATTGGAGGCCACACTTACAACAGGCACCAATTTCGAGCGCATTTCGAGCCAGCTGTAAGCCGTAGCATGTTGCACGGCGTGACCACATTCGTGAGCGGCAACAGCGGCGGCGGCGGCATTGCGCTGGTTGTACACGGCTTCACTCAAATTAACTGTTTTGTCTGCGGGATTGTAATGGTCGGTCAAACGCCCGGGAGTAGAAATTACTTTTACATCTCGGATACCGTGATCGGCTAACATTTTTTCTGCGATTTCGGCACCTGACATGCCATTTTGCAATTGAAGTTTCGAATATTTCTCGAATTTATTTTTCAGACGGTTGCTTACCAACCAGCTTACCAGCATTAATAAACCTGCTAATACCAAATAACTCATTCCCATGATTGTTGTTTTTTATTTTTTAAAAGTACAAAACGGTTCTCAAATTACACGCCAATTTGCTTTGCGTTAACATTCATGAAATTTTGTCAGGCCTATCCGACCAAATTGATAATTTTTCCCGGAACGATGATCACTTTGTTTGGCGTTCTGCCTTCAAGTTGTTTTATGGTCCGCTCGTCTTGCATGACTATCGCTTCAATTTGCGCTGCAGATAAATCCAAGGGCAATGCCATAGTAAATCGCATTTTACCATTAAACGAAACCGGATATTCTTTACTGCTTTCGACGAGATACTGGGCGTCAAAAACAGGAAAATCGATAGTTGCAATCGACCCCGAATGTCCCAATTGCGACCACAATTCTTCTGCTAAGTGCGGCGCAAATGGCGAAATTAAAATAGCCAACGGTTCTAACATAACTTTTTCGTGACAGTTCTGCGCTGACAATTCATTAACACAAATCATAAACTGACTCACTGATGTATTAAATGAAAAGGATTCTATGTCTTCCTGTACTTTCTTGATGGTTTTATGAAGTGTTTTGAGGCTGTCCTTGGATGGCAGGTTGTCGATCACAATCAAACCATGGTCATCAAAATACAGCCGCCATAATTTTTTAAGGAATCCGAAAACCCCAGTGATTCCCGCTGTATTCCAAGGTTTGGCTTGTTCAAGCGGACCAAGGAACATTTCATATAATCGAAGGGTGTCGGCACCGTAATCGTTACAGATGTCATCTGGCGTAACGACATTGTATTTCGATTTCGACATTTTTTCGATTTCTCGCGAAACGAGGAATTTGCCGTTTTGTTCTGTTATGAATTCGGCGTTATTATAATCTACTCTCCAACTTTTGAATTTGTCTATATCCAACTCATCCGCAGCATTTACAAAGGAAACATCTGCGTGAATGGGCTCTGTCTTTTTACCCTCAATTAGGTTTTTTGAAACAAAAGTATGCGTCCCTGCAATCCTGTAAACAAAAGCGCTCATGCCCAAAATCATCCCTTGATTGATTAATTTCTTAAACGGCTCTTCAGTCGGCGCATATCCTTTGTCTTTAAGAAACTTGTTCCAGAAACGGGAGTACAATAAATGTCCCGTGGCATGTTCGCTGCCGCCAATATATAAATCGACATTTTGCCAATAGTCTAAGGCTGCTTTGCTTGCGAATTCGTTTGTATTATGTGCATCCATATATCGCATCCAATACCAGGAACTTCCCGCCCAGCCTGGCATGGTGTTGAGTTCTAATGGAAAAACAGTTGTATTATTAATCTGGTCATTGCGGACTACTTTATTTTCTGTTATTGACCATGCCCACTCTTTAGAATTTCCCAATGGTGGCTGGCCGTCTTCTGTTGGCAAGTATTTCTCGACTTCAGGAAGTATAATCGGCAGGTATTGCGCCTGAATCATTTGTGGCAAACCATTCACATAGTATACCGGAAACGGTTCACCCCAATATCTTTGGCGGGAGAAAACCGCATCGCGCAAACGGTAATTGGTTTTGCCTTTACCGTGATTTATTTTTTCTAGTGCCGCGATGACTTCTCGAGTCGCTTCCTTGTAAGAGCGTCCGTTAAGAAAATCAGAATTTAATAGGATCACCTGGTCCTTTGATCCATAGGCTTGTTTTGAAATATCGACATTCGCAAAAATATTTTTGATTTCAGGCATGCCGTTCTGTTCCCTGAAAAAATTTGCAAAGGCATAATCGCGTTCATCGCCGCATGGAACCGCCATCACAGCTCCAGTTCCGTAACCGGCCAATACATAATCCCCAATCCAAACCGGAATCGGTTCTTTGGTAAACGGATGTTCCGCAAAGGCACCGGTAAACACACCGGAAATGGTTTTGACGTCAGCCATTCTTTCTCTTTCAGAGCGCTGCGCCGTTTTTTCGATGTAGGATTCGATGGCACTTTTTTGTGCTGCCGTTGTAATCTTGGAAACCAACTCATGTTCGGGTGCCAAGGTCATAAATGTCACACCGAAAATCGTATCGGGTCGGGTTGTAAATACCTCGATGTTCGCGTCATGGTCTTTCAAATCAAAAGTCACCATGGCACCGACAGATTTTCCGATCCAATTGCGCTGGCTTTCCTTGATACTTTCGCTCCAATCAATGGCATTTAAACCTTGCAACAATCTTTCGGCATACGCAGAAATTCGCATGCTCCATTGTGTCATTTTCTTGCGAGTGACCGGATGACCGCCGCGTTCAGAAACGCCATTTACAATTTCGTCATTCGCCAAAACGGTGCCTAAAGCCGAGCACCAATTGACTTCTGTTTCTGCTAAATAAGTTAGACGGTATTTTAAAAGTATTTTTTGTTGGTGTTCGGAAGTAAATGTATTCCACTGGGCGGCTGTAAAAATTTCGATATTCTCATCACAAACGACATTCACGTGGCCATTGCCTTCGGTTTCGAAAAGTCGTACGAGCTCTATAATTTCGCGGGCTTTATTCGAATTTTTGCAATAATAAGAATTGAATAGCTCGATAAAAATCCACTGGGTAAACTTGTAATACTCCGGACTCGAAGTACGCACTTCCCTACTCCAATCAAATGAAAACCCAATGTTGTCGAGTTGCTGACGGTAACGGGCTATATTTTCTTTGGTCGTCTTATCGGGATGTTGCCCGGTTTGGATAGCATATTGTTCAGCGGGCAATCCAAAACTGTCGTAGCCTTGTGGGTGCAGTACGTTAAAACCTTTGTGGCGTTTGAAACGGGCGTAAATATCCGAAGCGATATAACCCAACGGATGCCCTACGTGTAATCCGGCTCCGGATGGATAAGGAAACATGTCCAAAACATAATATTTTGGCTTGTCTGAGTTATTGCTGGCAGCAAAAGTTTGGTTTTCGGCCCAGTATTTTTGCCATTTGGCTTCAATTTGGTTTGGATTGTATTTCATGGTTTGTAAGCTACTGCGTGCGAAAGCACTTCATTCTGTTTTTTCTATTTGTTTGGTACTAAAACTCATTTCTTTCGGGCATCTTTCTCGGTATCTTTCCGCCGCTATGGTAGAGGAGCCAAACACGATGACAAGTAAATTTTACACCAAGGAAGCGCAAATTTACGTTTATTGTACGAAAGTCAAAACTTTGCACGTTATAAACTGTGATTAAACAAATTGTTTGTTATTTTTACGCAATAATTCCAATCATCTATGAGTTCTTCTTTCGAAAAATTTCAAAATCGCCGGCTGATCTCATCATATTTTTCAGTGGTATTAAGTGTTTTTCTCGTTCTTTTTTTATTGGGTATTTTGGGTCTGTTTGTCATCAATTCGAAAAAATTATCTGACGATTTTAAGGAAGAAATTGCGATGACTGTTTTCTTTAAAAACGAAGCGACCGACAGTACGATGAACGCTTTTGGAACCGAACTCAAAACAGCAAAGTTTGTTAAATCAAGTGAATATGTAACCAAAGAGCAAGCCGCTAAATTGCACACGGATATTATCGGTGAAGATTTTATGACTTTTTTGGGTGCCAATCCGTTGCAAAATTCTTATGACATTCACCTGCGTGCCGATTATATAGATGCTGAAAACATTCGCAAAATTGAAAGTCGGTTTCGTGCCAATGAAATGGTTTCAGACGTTGTCTACGACAAACAACTGGTCAATTTGGTGAATGACAACATCCAAAAAGTAAGTATGTGGATTTTGGTTGTAAGTGGCTTTCTGGCCTTGGTGGCGGTCTTGCTGATAAACAGTTCGATGCGCTTGTCTGTCTACTCCAACCGATTTATCATCAAAACCATGCAAATGGTGGGCGCCACCAAATCGTTTATCCGAAAACCTTTTATCTGGAAAAGTATCCGATTGGGATTTATTGGTTCGGTATTGGCGATATTGGCCTTGATAGGCACGCTTATTTATATAAACGCCAATTATCCGAATTTAAAAATCATGGAAGAACAGTTGATGATTGGCTTGGTTTTGATAGGCGTTTTGACCGTAGGTATCTTGATTACCTGGGTCAGCACTTTCTTCGCAACCCAACGATTTCTGAATTTGAGAACAGACGATTTGTATTAATTTGAGATTTAAAATAAATGGAAAATAAACAACAAAAAGCCGAATTTCTTTTTGACAAAATAAATTATAAAATCCTGCTGATCGGTATCGTAATTATTTCGTTGGGCTTTATCCTGATGGCCGGCGGCGGAAGCGATAATCCCAAAGTATTTAGCGATGCCATTTTCAATTTTAGAAGAATTCGTTTGGCGCCAACCCTAGTCCTTATTGGTTTCGGTGTTACCATTTATTCTATTTTAAAAAATCCACTCAAAAAATAAATGAATACATTTCAAGCTGTTGTTCTTGCAATTATTGAGGGCATTACCGAATTTTTACCGGTGTCTTCGACAGGACATATGATTATTGCGAGTTCCTTTTTTGGGATTGCCCATGACGATTTTACCAAACTTTTTACGATCGTAATTCAGTTAGGCGCGATACTTTCGGTAGTCGTGTTGTATTTCAAGAGATTTTTTCAAACCCTAGATTTTTACTTTAAATTACTAATCGCGTTTATTCCCGCAGTAGTTTTCGGGTTGCTTTTCAGTAAAAAAATAGATGCCCTACTCGAAAACCCCGTTACGGTTGCAATCTCGCTATTAATTGGTGGTATTATCTTATTAAAAGTAGACGATTGGTTTGGAAATGGAGAACGCACCGAAATTACTTACGCCCAAGCCTTTAAAGTTGGTTTGTTTCAATGCTTGGCCATGGTTCCTGGTGTTTCCAGAAGTGGCGCGAGCATCGTTGGCGGAATGTCACAGCGGTTATCTCGAACGACAGCGGCGGAATTTTCATTTTTTTTAGCGGTTCCTACGATGTTGGGTGCGACGGTTAAAAAATGTTACGATTATTACAAAGACGGATTCATATTGACACACGACCAAATCAATTACCTGATTATTGGAAATATTGTCGCATTTGTGGTCGCCCTTTTGGCCATCAAATCATTTATTGGATTTTTGAGTAAGAACGGATTCAAAGTATTCGGATATTACCGTATTGTTGTGGGCGTGGCTTTACTGCTGATTCACTTTTTCATTCACCCCTTGACTGTTATATAATGACCGCTGAAGATTTTCAAAACGGACAGATTTTACTCATCGACAAGCCCTTGCAATGGACTTCTTTCCAAGCGGTCAATAAGATGAAATGGGTTTTGAAAAGCAAATTGGGTCTGAAGAAAATAAAAATTGGCCATGCAGGAACGCTCGACCCCTTGGCGAGCGGCTTACTTTTGGTTTGCACGGGAAAATTCACCAAAATAATTTCCGAACTTCAAGGACAACCGAAAGAATATACTGGGACATTTTATCTTGGTGCTACCACCCCTTCTTATGATTTAGAGACTTCCATTGACAAAACGTTTCCCGTTTCACACATTAATGACTTATTGCTTTACAATACCACCAAACAATTTCTTGGAGAAATCGATCAGATTCCGCCCATTTTTTCAGCCATCAAAAAAGAAGGCATCCGTTTGTATGAACATGCCCGAGCTGGAGAATTTGTAGAAATTGCGTCAAGAAAAACCACCATTTACGAATTTGAAATTACTCGAGTTGCCATTCATGAAATTGATTTTAGAGTAGTATGTAGCAAAGGAACATACATCCGCTCTTTGGCTTATGATTTTGGAAAAGCGCTCGAGTCGGGGTCGCATTTGATTGCTTTAAGAAGGACAAAAATAGGCAACTATCATGTAAATGATGCAATGGATGTTACCTTGTTTGAAGATTCAGTTGCTCCAAATTCAACATCAGATTAACCAATTCAGTTTGAGTTGTCAACCCTTTGTCGTGCAAATACCACAATTGCAATTCGGTTTTGGCTGTTTCATCAATCAACCCATACTGCAACTTATAACTTCGAATGAGGTCGGCAGCGCCTTTGGGTCGGGGTCCCCAGTGGCCCAAAATTTCACCTGTTTCATTTTCAAGTATTATTATTTTAGGAATCGCTTTCGCGCCGTGGGTCAGAAACAACTGCATTAACTTTTCATTCTCATCACGAAAAATTACTTTAAGTTCGATGTGTTTCGTAATCGAGGCCATCTTATTAAAAATGGGCAGCAATTGCGCCGCATCGCCACACCAGCCTTCTGATAAAACCAGCCAGATGTATTTTTTCTTTAACGATAACAACTTTTGAATGGACTCTTCTGTTATCACCATTTTTTTATCGATACGATTCATCCGAACCTGATTCAATGCGCTGTAATCTGTCAGTTCTTTCGTCTGCTCTTTTCCGCTTGATTTTCCATTTGCAAGTAAATCCGCAACAATGGCTCGGTATTTTAAATAGGAGCAACTTTTTAACAAACCTTCTGCGATAGCCATTTTCATGATTCCTGTAATTTTGTTTTACAAAGTTATCATTTTAAAAGAAACGCACGACTAATTTTGCATCATCAAATCATATTATAAAGCCGCAAACTAATTTATATTTTTTTAAAAGACTATTTTACAAAAACAGAATATAACTATATTTGCACAACTCATCTAAAAAGATCTCATGAAGTACAAAAGAATTCTTCTCAAATTAAGCGGCGAAGCATTAATGGGCGACCGGCAGTATGGAATTGATCCGGCAAGGTTGGCTGAATATGCGGAAGAAATTAAACAAATCCACGACAAAGGCGTTCAAATTGCGATCGTGATTGGCGGAGGAAATATTTTTAGAGGGGTCGCCGGTGCCAGTAATGGTATGGATCGCGTTCAGGGTGATTATATGGGAATGCTTGCCACCGTTATCAACGGCATGGCTTTGCAAGGTGCTTTGGAAGATAAAGGAATGCTCACACGTTTGCAGACGGCATTGAAAATAGAAGCCATTGCAGAACCTTATATTAAAAGGCGCGCCGTACGGCATCTCGAGAAAGGGCGTATCGTGATTTTTGGCGCCGGAACCGGAAATCCCTATTTTACTACCGACACCGCAGCCGTTTTGCGTGGAGTGGAGATCCATGCCGATGTAATTTTGAAAGGTACTCGGGTAGACGGGATTTATACTTCCGATCCGGAAAAAGATCCAACAGCCACGAAATTTGATTACATTTCGTTTGAAGATGTGTTGAAAAAAGGACTCAATGTGATGGACACCACCGCGTTCACTTTAAGCCAAGAAAACAAACTGCCCATTCTTGTTTTCGATATGAATAAAAAAGGCAATCTGATTAAAATTTGTGAAGGACAAAATATCGGAACTGTAGTGAATGTGTAGTTTTCTGTGGCGAAAACAGGTATTTACAACCGAGAACCAGAATCCAAAACTTTAAAAAACATGACTGAAGAAATCGAATTTATACTCGACAGCACCGAAGAATCGATGAGCGGTTCCATTGCGCATTTGGAAAAAGAATTTTTGAACATTCGTGCCGGAAAGGCGTCTCCTGCTATGCTCGGAAGCGTGTTTGTAGACTACTACGGCTCACAAACCCCGCTTTCCCAAGTCGCAAACCTCAACGTTCCCGACGCCCGTACGATTACCATTCAGCCCTATGAAAAAAACATGTTGCATCCTATAGAAAAGGCGATTATGGTGGCCAACATTGGTTTCAATCCGATGAACAATGGCGACGTTATTATCATTAGTGTTCCGGCACTGACCGAAGAACGCCGACGCGACTTGACCAAACAGGCGAAGGTGGAAGCTGAAGACGCCAAAATCGGAATTCGCAACGCCCGTAAAGATGCCAACACCGAAATCAAAAAATTAGAAAAAGAAGGCACTTCGGAAGATATTTGCAAAAGTGCAGAAGAAGAAGTGCAAAACCTGACCAATCTGTATATCAAAAAAATAGACGAGCATCTGGCGTTAAAAGAAGTTGAAATCATGAAAGTATAATATAAGTTTGTGTGCTCCTAAGCCGTCCTCTTGCATAGAAAGACGGTTTTTTTATTTAACAATCTTTATATAAAGTCTAAATCATTTTTTTAAATTCAATTTGTAATGAAGCAATTTTTATGGCTGCTTTTTTTTCTTTCGTTTGGTAGTCAGGCGCAATTTCACCTTAACGGAATTGTTCGCGACCAGTCATTGAAAAAGCCGTTGCCGTTTGCTTCTGTGAATTTTAATAACGGCACGTACACCATAACAGATGTGGATGGAAAATTTGAGCTGGATGCCAAACAAGTCATAAATACCTTTACCGTTTCCTACATTGGATTTTCTACAATGGAAGTTGCCGTTCAACCAAATCAAAAATTTTACACAGTCGGTTTGCTTGCTACAACAAACCAACTCAATGAAATCCTTGTATCAAAAGAAAATCCAGCTTTGGCTCTTATTCGCAAAACCATACAAAATAAAGACCGCAACAACCCTCAAAAAAAACTCAACAGCTTTGAATTTAAAGCCTATAACAAATTG
>JACMOK010000030.1 GCA_014378065.1 Flavobacterium sp. | reverse complement strand
TGTGGTTTATTTATTCTGAACCAAGTCCATGTTGCATTTAGGACACTTTCCAGACTTATCGCTTTTTACTTCTGGATGCATCGGGCAAGTATAAGTATTCATAGCTTGCTTTTCTGATTTCATTTTAGACGCGCCTTTTACCATCATCGAACAATTGTCCATACTACCACTTGAATCCATGCAATTGCCTTCTTTCATTTTCATTCTGCTACCGTCTTTCATCACACAAACCCCGTTCGGTTTGCATTTGGTTCCGTTTTCCATAATCATCTTTTTTTTCATTCGCATGAGCTTGCCATCTTTCATTTGCATCATTTTGCCATCTTTCATCATGCAACAGTCTTTCATCATTTCTGTGTCCATTTTGTTTTGAGCGAAAGTGGTACTAGTAGTAAGTCCTACCATCAAAAAAAGTACAGCAAACAGCAATTGGGTAATCATTTTGTTTTTCATATAATTCTTAATTTAGTTTTTCAGTAGCGCTGTTACCCGTTCTTCAGTGTGCTGTCGACCATTTGAATTAACTTTTTCAAAGGTAGTTGGGTATTTCCCTAAATTTTGTTAAAAGTCAAAATTGTTGTGATGCAGACGATTTGTTTTGATTTGTCTTCTGTGACCAAGATTATTTTAGCAGTTGGGATTAGCGCATTGTCAGAATCGGATCCTGCGATACCCTATTTTCAAATCACATATTAATAACTTTAAATGCTGATCTCGTTGCTAAATAACAGCACGTACTTATTGGATTTAGATCTGCTCCACGAAATCTTAAAGAAGTAGGTGTTAAACGCTGTTTATAGTGTAAATTAAATTATACTTCATCAAGCAATTTTAAAAAAATAAACCCGCAGAGGGCGTAAAATAAAAGATTTATAAAAATAAGGAAACTATTGAAATGCAAAAAAATATTCAATGATGCGCTTTTTGCGTAAAAAGAGCGACTGGTTCCTGGAGCAGTTCGGGTGCTTGGTTTACGGCGCGAGCGTATGGCTTTTTATTGCAGCCCGCTTTAGGATGGGATCAATACAAATATTTTATAACCCTCATGCTCTATAATTTGGTAACTTAGCAATCACGAACTTTTAAGCCAAATTATATGCGCTCATACCTTAAAATCTAATGTTCACACATCACGGCAATAGGAGAAACTCGAGCCATAACCTACAGATTGCCTCATTGCTTTCGTTTGTAGCGGGCACCGTAAATGTAGCTGGTTTTCTGTCAATTCAAAAGCTTACAACAAATGTTACCGGGCATTTTGCATTCTTTGTCGATGAAATATTTAAATTGGATTTCTGGCAGGGATTCGTATATTTTTTATATATCTTTTTCTTTTTTTCCGGGTCATTTTTTTCAAGTTTTCTTGTAGAGTATATTGCTAAAAGAAACAGCAATTACACTTATATTATTCCCACAGCAATTGAAGGTATTATTTTGTTGTCAGTGGCAATCTTTGGATCGCAATTGATTTTAACAAATCCAAACCTGATCGGTTTTACCTTGCTCTTTGCGATGGGACTTCAAAATTCGCTTGTGACCAAAATCTCCAATGCAACTGTGCGCACCACCCATCTTACCGGTTTGTTTACAGACCTCGGGATTGAACTTTCCCAATTATTTTTTTATCGTGAAGCATCGGCAAGGGAAAAGCTTTTTACTTCCATAAAATTAAGGCTTACGATCATCAGCTTCTTTTTTGCTGGCGGGATTGTTGGCGGGATTTTCTATTCAAAAATCGGACTGCATGTATTGCTGTTCGGAGTATTCGCCTTAATATGGGGCCTGATATATGACAGTGTCAAACTCCGATTATTGCGACTGACAAAAAAATACAGGCATTAATCAGCCTAACATTATTTTGTTTACTGGTCATGGTAAGAAAAGTAGTGAGGAAAAACGGTGAACCGCTAACACGGCGCGGCGAAAGTTGCGATTCAGTGATCCGCAGATGCATTTTTGGTTCATTAAACATTAGTTCTTCACATCAACATTTGTGAGTAAATTCGCAACCTTTGACAATCCCGAAACGATATGTCTGAGGTGCGTTTATAAAAATATTATCTAAAAATAAAGTAGAAAAAGACAGTTAATATAATTGAAAACAAGAAGTTCAGTACCAAACCGATTTTCATCATATCTTTCTGAGGCACCAATCCCGAAGCGAATGCCATTGCGTTTGGAGGTGTTCCCGCGGGAAGCATGAAACCGTAGGATGCGGCAATTGTGGCAGGGAAAACCAGTATCATCGGATTTACATGCAGCTGGTTGGCTAAGGTAAAAAGCAGCGGTAAAATCAAGGCAGCACTGGCAGTATTGCTCATAAACTCTGTCATAACTATGCTGAAAAGCACGATAATCCACAGAAAAATAAACAACGGCACCACAGTTATCAGATTTGCTACCTGACCCACCAATATTACGCCCAGGCCGCTGTGGTCAATTAACATTCCTAGTGTGAGGCCGCCACCGAAGAGCAGCAACACATCCCATTGAATGGATTTGATTATTTCCTTCCAATTCAATACCCGTGTGATAAAAATCAGAAAAATTGCCAGTATCGCAACCAATGAACTAAAGCTATCAGCTATATTTAAAAGCCGAGACAACACACTATCCAATATCCACAACGTTACCGTAAAAATAAATATCACAGCCAGGGTTTTGTTTGGGGCTTTTTCATTTTTTGTAATGATCATCTGTGCAATTTGCATCTTTTTGTCGGGCTTGAAATATAGGGTCAATAGCATTATCATTACTGGGAAAGTGATAAAAAATATTGGAAGTGCATACACAATCCATTCCGAAAATGACAGGCGAAGAATTGCAGCACCAATGGCATTAGGCGGCGAAGCAACCATCGTAATCACGCCTCCGATATTTGCCGAATAAGCAATTCCGAGGATTAAAAATTTTGATTCATCGGTAACATTGTCTTTCTGTAGTACTGCAAGCAATCCCAATCCCAAAGGTATCATCATAGCCGTAGCAGCCGTATTGCTTACCCAACAAGCGGTCAGGGAAGTTGCGAGCATCAATAGGATTGCTGATCTGTAAAAATTTCCCTTGGCGAGTGCAATAAGCTTTTGTGCCAGAAGCCGGTCTAATCCGTATCGTGTTAAAGCACCTGCGATCACAAAACCGCCCATAAATAAAAAGATAATCGGATGGGCAAATTCGCTGAAAGCACTGCGTGGCGGAACCAAATGAAGTAACGTAGCCACCACCGGGATCAGTAATCCTGTCAACGCAAGCGGGATGGCTTCTGTCATCCACAACACCGCGACCACGACCAGTAGCGCAAGTGCTTTTTGTGCCTGTTGATTTTGAAAAAGCGGATAATTCAAAATGATGCAAAAAAGTGCTATTGCAATTACCAGCGCAGGTATTTTAATTTTTTTGACATTACTTTCAATGGATATCTTTTCCATATTTATAATTTATATTTAGAATGTCATTCCTATTTTACGATCATGATAAGGCCTAATCCCAATTGTTTTCCATTATAGAAAGGCGCGACTGCCGTAGTCGTATTCTTATGTGACCTGAAAAGTTTGTTTTGTACGTAAGGAAAAATCCAATAGCTCACTTTGGTGCTTAAAATTCCGATTCCGGCACCCATTACAACGTCCGAAAGCCAATGTCGTGCATTGTATATCCTGAAAAACCCAGTACCGGTCGCCACGATGTAACCTGAAATGCCATACCAGATATTAACGTCTTTGTATTCCTGCCAAAGAAATTCTGCGCCGGAGAAAGCGGTGGCGGTGTGGCCCGACGGGAATGAATTATTGGAACTCCCGTCTGGCCGCTCTACTTTCGTCCATGATTTAAGGCCAATTGTTGTTCCCGACATGATGATGTAAGAAGTAGCTAAGATAATGGATCTGTCTTTTAAATTATTTTTGCCCTTAACGCCAATATTATTAAGAACATAAACCGAAACTGCAGGCGTATATTGAGAAATATCATCTATAGTAAATTTTTTATCAATATTTTCCTTTAATTCATTTCGAATTTCGATATTTAAGTCTTTCAGAAAATCGCTGTCCAAAGCCAGAATGCCATAGGTTAAACACACTGCAGGAATGATCAATTGCTTTTTATTGAATTTTAGGTTCTCTACAGTAAGTTTTTGCAGGCTGTCGGTTGGACTGACTTGTTGGGCAAATGCATAGGAACCAAACAGTAATAAATAGATTAGGGAAAATTTGTTCATTTTTAAAAAAATTGAGGTTCTAAAATGTTTAAGAAAAATTGTACTCTATTTTAAAGACTTTAAACTTCGTGTAACCGTTATTATCAGCCTGAAATCCAAATAATACTTCGGCTGAAAAGGGATTTTTACACTTGTAAAAAGATTGAAGTTTTGTCTTTCCAGATAAATTGTAGTTTCTGAACAGATAAATACTGTTCGCCAGAAATTTTAATAAAACCTCTTTTAAAGTCGCTTTTCAAAAATCCGCTTTGCGTTAATCTTATATCACCAATGTAAGGTTGACCATTTTTTAAAACATACCTGAAATAGCGATGCACTAGCTCTAGCAAACGATCTGACTGTTTGACCGCGTAGTTTTTATTTGATATATTTTCCAAATTAGCAAACAATTCAGTCACTCTCTTTTTAAATTTCAATTCCAAATTAATTTTCCCAATTACTAAACTCAACAGCAAAATTTTAATACTAATTGATCTGGTTGCCATCACTTTTTTTATTTAAAATTATTCTAATTCATTCAATAAATCCTCAAAATCTAATGCAGCTGAAAACATCACGATGGTTCCGTCTTCATTGTAAAGCCAATCTTCTTTTGGTCTATCCCAATATAATTCAACCCCATTATTATCAGGATCGTTTAGGTACAAAGCTTCCGAAACACCATGGTCTGCGGCGCCTGAAAATGGATAACCGGCTTTGCGAATTCTATCGTAAATTGTAGCCAAATCTTTTCGTGTTGGGTATAAAATGGCGGTGTGAAATAAGCCAACACCTTTTTCATGCGCCAGAGGAAAATTTTTGCTGTACCAAGTATTTAATCCAATATGATGATGATAACCACCAGCAGAAATAAATGCGGCATCTGTACTATGCATTGTAGTAATTTCAAAACCTAATAAATCGCAATAGAATTCTAGCGAACTCTTAATGTCGGATACTTTCAAATGAATGTGACCGATGCGCGTTTGTATCGGAATTTTATAGTTTGTTTTCATTTTTTATAATTATTTCTAACGTGTGTAACTTGTGCAACAATCAGGATCGGAACGGCGTAGCGCGTGTAAAACATTTGTAAACTGGAAAAATGAATATTTTTTACCATTGCTGCTATTGTTATCACTTATTAAAAACGCTAAACAGGTGATTCCTAATTTTTTCCATATAATTTGTTTTACGATTATTGCCTGCCATTTCACCGATCAAAAAGCCATAAGGCATCATTGGCTTAACATGGTCGCATACAATTTTAAGCATAGCAGTAAGAGGAATAGCAAGTATAAGTCCGGGAATTCCCCACAACAGTTCCCCAACAACGAGAACAATTATGGTGAAAAGAGGATTTATTTTTACCTGTGGCCCTAAAATCAGAGGTTCGAAAATTAGCGTTTGAATTAGCTGCACAATGCCATAGGTAATTATGATACTGATAAGCAATTCTGTATTTGCGCCGTTAATAGCAGCTATTAAAACTGTCAGTAAAGTTCCGACAATATTGCCTAAGTACGGGATGATCTCAAGCAAGCCGCAAAGCATTGCAAAGAACAGGGCATTATCCAGGCCTATAATTCCGAAGCCAATACTGTACATAATCCAAAGCAGAACAATCATCTTTGATAGTCCGAGTAGGTATTGCTGCGAAATATGCGCCGCACTAAAAATTACCTCTTCCATCTCAGAACGTTGTGCTTTTGCTGTAATTTTCAGTAAAAAAACTTTAATGTGACCTCTGTACGATAATAAAAAGACAAAGTACGCCAGCACCAAAATAAATGTCGTGACAAAGGCACTAATTGATCCCAGCAACACCTGCATAATATTGGTGTACGAGGGTTGTTCGCTTTTGAGAATTTTAAATTGGTCTTCTATTGAAATATTCAAATGAAGAAAAATATAGTCTTGTAAAGTATCAACCGCTTGAATTGCTTTGTGTTCAATAGAAGCAAGGTCGCTTAAAAGTGCTGAGACTTTTAAACCAATTAATGCGAAAAGGACAATAATAATTAAAATTAGTACGGTTAAACAAATCAAGACAGCAATTGTCCTGAATACGTTTTTCTTTTCCATCCAATTGCAAAAAGGCAAAAATAAGGTCGCCAGAATACCGCCAATGCACAATGGCATCAAGAGACCTTTTGCAAAATATAATCCTGCAAAAATTAAAAATACTAGCAGTAATTTTTTAATAACCGATGATAGCGATGTTGTCATTATTTTAGGCATTAAATAGTAGTTAAATTCTATTGCATTTCCAAATTTTAACCAACTCATACCATAGTACCGAAGCTGCACCAACTGCAATAGCCAATGATAACTGATTGATATTTAAATGCTCAAATAGGAAAAAATGTGTTAATGGTTTTACATAAAGTAGCAATGCTGTAATGACAATAGTAATTCCTGTGATCAGGAATACCAAGTTGTTTTTATACCTAAAAGTGGTAAAAATAGAATAATAAAAGGAACGGTTCATTAAGGTTAAAAAGATGTTTGACGTTACGATGACTAAAAAGACCATTGTTCTTGTCACCTGTTCATCAAATCCTTGATAAATTGAAAACTGGTATACAGACACTGTTCCAACAGTTATTAACAATCCCTGCATTATGCTGGTTGATAGTTCTTTCCAATGAAAAAAAGTGTTTGCGAAAGGCCTTGGCTGCTGTCTTTTTGAATAATTTTTTTCTTCAAAAGAAGCTTTACCAACAGCCAAAATCCTGTAGCCTTCCGAGGATAAATCTTTGATGGCCGCCTGAATTATATTCTTTCCATTTACCGAAAGGCTAGCAATCTTTATAATGGCTTCTGAAGCGCCTTTAGCAGCAATAATCCTGTCGCCAGATTTGTTTTCAAAAATATGCGTCATCATTGGAGGTTTGCCTGGTAACGGATATTCATGCGCCATCCTGAAATTAGGTCTTTCGTCCTTTTCAATCACTTTAGAATACATCTCGTGCAGTGCCACTTCCATCGGATCAAACGGAATGGGTTCGCTTGCCCACATGGCCGATTTAATTAATTGCTTTTCATCATCGGATAAATCGCTGTCACTATCTGTAATCTTTTCTGATTTGAGCGTAAATCTTTTCGCCAGACTCATTTTGTTTTCAGTGATCGTTCCTGTTTTATCAATACAGATTACCGTAGCGCTTCCTAATGTCTCTACCATTTTCATTTGCTTGACAATAATCCCGTTTTTCATCATATGCCAAGCGCCCAATGCAATAAATGTGGTAAAGCCAATCGGAATTTCTTCGGGCAAAATACTCATGGCCAGCGTTAATGCTTTGAGTAAACTGTCAAATAATTGATGTGAATTTAAATAGTTTATGATCCAGACGATCAAAAAAATCATTGCGCCGGCAATCGCCATTTTTTTTACAAAATTGCCAATCTGAATTTCCAGAGGTGTCTTTTCTTCTTTAATTTCTTCGAGACTTCTGCCTATTTTTCCTAATTTGGTTTCTGCGCCAATGGCCGTAGTTCCTTGAAAAACAGTATTGTCTTTTGTTGATTTGTCTTTGTTCACCGACATTGATTCGCCGGTAAGTATCGCTTCATTTACTGAAAAATCGTTCGAATAAATTGTGGTTCCATCAGCAGCAACAGCATTTCCTTCTTCCACCATCAAACTGTCACCGAGTACCAACTCTTCCGTACTTATTTCAATTACAACACCGTTTCTGGTGACCTTGCATTTGGGCTTTGTGAAATCCTTCAGTTTCTCCAGGGCATTGTGGCTTCTTGCATTTTGATACGGTGAGATTACCGCAATCAGTATAATTGCAGAAGCTAAAAAAATACCATCAGAAGTCTTGCCACTTATAAAATAGAGGATCGATGCTGCCAATAATAAAATCTTCATTGGGTCTTTGACGGTCTGGATTAAAGCATTTAAAAACCTGTTGGTTTTTTTATAAGCTATTTTGTTCGGTCCATATTGTTTCCTCGCCGCAATCACCTGGGCATCTGTTAAACCATTAATTTTGATTTTTTTGGGAGGCATAAAAACGAGTATTGATTTTAAGACGGCCGTTGTAGCTTGTTAAGGTACGACTTTCTATTTTCTGAAAACCAGTAAAGGCGTTTTTGTATCAAAACCAAACTCGGCAGTTTTGCTGGAGACAAAAAGGCGGTCAAACCAATGCCTGTTTTGCTTAGTGAACATTGCGATAATACTGGGTTTTGATCTGCGGATATCAACCTGCAAGTGACTTAGTAATGTTTGCTCAGCGTAGAATTTTCTGAAATAAAACAATATCTTGTCAGAACGGTATTTATCGGCAATCTTATTTAATTTGGATTTTACTTCCTCTTGCTCCATAAAATAGTCATAGTGATATATGGCAACATTCGCATCAAATGCAACAGCAAATTTTTCTACAAATTTCAGCTCGCTTCCGATTTTTTCCATATCTGAGGCATATAATATTGATTTTAAAGGTTTGATGCGATACGTATGTGGCACCACTACAAGTGGAACCGGCGAATTTGTAATTAACGCTGAAGCATTGGTTCCCAAAAATTTACTCATTGTGCCGCCACCTCTTGTGCTCATACAGATATAATCTGCTTTGCATTTTTGGGCATAAGCGATGATCGCTGCGTCTATATATATCTTGCTTTCAATCACACAATCAATTTTGCCTGCCTGCTTTTTTGTGCTTTTGTAAATCGTATTGATAAATTTATTCAGTTTGTCTTTAAGCAGCTTATTTTCGGAATTGTTAGCATCGTTGTAATCAATTTGACTCCAAGCATCAACAGCCAATGACGCTTTGACATAATAGAAAATGAGTTCACATGGTGCCTGAGAAGCCAGCTGAATCGCAAAACGGATTCCGGCTTTGGAATTGGATGAAAAGTCTGTGGTAACGAGTATTTTTTTCATGGTATTTCTTTTAAGCTGAAGTACTGTTTTTCGAAAAAGTCTAATTTGTTTTGAGTAATTACCAGTTGACTTTTAAAATCATCAATCTGATCCAACAAATTCATAATAACGTCGATTCCTTCCAGATTAATTTCGAGATCATTATGCAACCGTATTATTTTTTCAATTGCAGAAAGCTGATTTAACGAAAAGTATTGCTTTTCTTCGATGATGATAATTTCAATCATGCCATATTCCTTCAATGCTGAAATGAAATTGACCTCGATGCCATGATGCTGGCAAAATAGGTCGATGAGTATTAATTCCTCCTTATTCATGGTTTCTTAATTTTGAAAGTTCCGTAAATAATTCTATCTCCTTCTCGGTCAGACTGACAGGAGTTTTGATTGTGTAGGTAATGTATAAATCACCAAAGCTGCTTTCTGTTTTGTATATCGGAAATCCCTTGCCTTTTAATTTTACTTTTGTGCCCGTTTGGGTTTCAGGCTGGACTTTCAACTTTACTTTTCCATCGAAAGTGCTTAATAAAATGTCGCCTCCCAAAACAGCGGTGTAAAGGTCTAAGTTGACGTTGCTGTATAAATTGCTGCCGTCTCTTTTAAAATCAGGAATATCAGATATTGAAAAAGTAATAAACAAATCGCCATTTGGACCCCCATTGGCGCCCGGAGTTCCATGTCCCGGAATCTTTATGACCTGTCCATTTTCGACACCAGCAGGAATGGTGATCCTTATGCTTTTATTGTTTACGGTCAGGGTCTGCTTATGGGTTTTATAGACATCGCTTAAAGTGAGCTGCAATTCGGCATTAAGATCCTGCCCTCTGTATTTGGCTTCCCTTCTTCCTCCACCGGCATCGCCATACATTGATTCGAAAAAATCTGAAAAACCTCCTGAGAAATCAGAAGACTGCTGCCGCCTGCCTGAATTTTGTTGCTGATTCGGATTGTAACCTGATTTTTCAAATTCATCAGCCTGTTTCCAGTCCTTTCCATACTTGTCGTATTTTTTTCGGTTTTCCTTATTGCTTAAAACTTCATTGGCTTCGTTTATTTCCTTGAATTTTTGTTCGGCGTTTTTGTCGTTCGGACTTAAGTCGGGATGGTATTTTCTGGCCAGTTTGCGATAGGCCTTCTTAATATCGGATTCGGAAGCAGTTTTAGTCAGTTCGAGAATTTTATAATAATCTGTAAATTCCATTTCAGTAGCTTTTAATTATTATAGGTAAATCTTTATGGCATAATTCTATTTAGATTTTTTTTCAACCACATCGAAGCATCGTTTATATTATGCTTTTAAATGTATTTCACGATATTAGAGTAATTTAAAGAAATAATATGTTAATATATACTTTTATTTTTAATGTTCTTATGTGATTTGTAATTTATAATTTTTGTTTTGGAAATTGCATTTCGTTTATTTCCAAATCGATTTTTTTCCATTTTGATTCGTCTATGTAACTAGTGTCAACATCTGTGGTCCATTCCATAAAAGGTGCTAAACTATAAATCTGAATGATTCGCTTCTTGTATCCAAATGCAAATCGGTCTGCCCGCATCTGGAAATCAATTGTTTTATTTCCATTCTCAATATTCCTATAAAGCACAATCTGTGTTTTCCAGTCGCCTCCCCATGTTAGAAAAGCCTTTGCGAAAAGCAAAATGCCGAGCGATATGAATGTTAAAAATATAGACCGGTTGGTTTGTAATTTTTTAAATAGATGGCCGATGATAATTATGAATGACGATGCCGCAAAGAAATCAAAGAAAAAGTGCACCCTGTAGTCAGTGATATGAAAGGCGGTGTAGCGGTTAAGCAGCACAATACTTGCCGTTAAAACAAAAATAAAGTAGATGGTTAAATGCGATTTTTTCATGTGCTGGTTGTTGTGTTATTTTTTGATGTTTTTCACGTTGCGTATAAAGTTGGCAGTGTCCGCATCGGCAGCAGTTGCATAGCCGTCGACCAGTGTCCCTTTTTCACCATTTATGCTTTCAATGGCATACATAATGGAACTGTCATCGGGGTTGGATTCACCCTCAAATCGGTAGAAATGAACTATCTTCACTTCATTCGGCTGGAAATGATTGTTGGTTTTTAATGAAACCAGGTTTTTTCCATTGACTTGAAATTGGGAATGAAATCCCATTTTTTCTACAGCAGCCAGTACCGTAACCAAACTATCCATATTTACTTTTTCCATAATTTCGAGATTTTCATTTGGGCAGTTGCCAACGTTGTAATATTTAAAATTATCGACAATTTTCAGCTTCCTGAGCTTCCTTCTATTGGAAACCAGGATACATTTTATTTTCAGAATAGTCTTTGTCTTTTTTATTTTCACATATCAGGCAAATAATAAACACATGGATAGCAATAATTTCGATGTCGATTAAAAGTTTGAAGAAGAAATTTATCATAACATTTCATTTAAAAGTTTATTGTTCAAACCGCCTGTAAAAATTGACGATAACACTTTCACTTGTGATTAGCAGCCCATCGAGAGCATGGGGCTCAAGCCGGGTGATGACATTACTTGTACACTCATCATGGTCTTCATCTGCAAAAACAGAAATGTTTTGTCTCAAACATATAATTTGGATTTCATGGTCTATAGATACTTCTTTCAGCCAGTATTGTCATTCTTCTTACGCTTTTGTTTGTAAATTGGGTTACGATATTGAATGCCGTAAACAGCACATATTCGTCTGCCAGTATTTTTGACAGTTCATTTGCGACTCCCTCGCGGCCTGATGAGGTAATTTTGATAGTTGTTTTCAATTTGCCTATTTTAGGGTATATTCAGATTCTATTCTTCAAAATCTACATATAAATCATTTTGTACCTGCTTTACTCCGGGAGCATTCCATGCAATTCGTCCGGCTTCACTTTTTTGGTGCCAGGAATCTACGTGACCTCTTAAAGTAACGACGCTGTCAAAAATATCTATGGTAATATCCTTGTTATTAATAGTGCCATTGCGCTCAATGGCCATTTCAATGTCTTTTAGTTCAATGATGTCTTTTGATGAATTTGTGATACTAATATTATTAGTAATACCGGTGATTCCGATGAGGTTGCTGATTGCACTTTTGACTGCTTCTTTCTGGTAGTTCCATTCGAGTTCGCCGGTTAAAAATACCCAGCCGTTTTCTACAATTACTGAAATTTTTTCGGTTGGAATATCCCAATGCCACTTAAAGGCAGATACAATGGCCATTATAATTTGCGCATCGGTTCTTTTTTCGGCTGCATCACAGACCACATGAATATTTTCAACCACTGTTTTAACTCCGGTAACGTTTCTGGCAGCTTGCTCGGCTTCGGCTTTTTTGGCATAAGTATTTACTGAGCCAGTAAGCGTTACCACCCCATCAATTGCCATGACGCCGATTTCAGCAGCCTGTAAAAGCGGTTCCCAATTGATGGCGGCCACAACATTTTTTTGCAGGTCTTCATTGCTTTTCATTTTGTACCTATTTTGTTCATGATTTGATACAAAGATGTGTTATATCTGCATCGCCTGAAATGACTTAGCGTACTCAAAAAAATGATTTTCGTTACTTTGTTAAGGATATAGCATCAAAGCCTCTTGCCGCTGTTACCGTTTCCGCATTGAGTAGCATTTGAAAATAAGCGAGCTTGTGCCTGCCGTCAATGTTGTATTTTTCAAGATGTTCGCGTTCGTAATATTTGGTACTAAAGATGGCTACTTTCATTTTTTATTTTTTAAAGAACTGTTTGTGACATGTAAATTTTCAAGGATTTCTATGTGCGTCAGCGTATTGATTTCACGCATGATAATCCATACTGAAATACTGATTATTGAAGCAAAAAAGCACCAAACAGAAACGAAGTAGGTTTCGTAAAGAAGGGCGGATATGATATAAGAGATAAAGATGATAACCCCCAACATCCACATGCGCCTGATGTATGAAAAAAAAGAAGGAACAATTGTTACAATGCCATACAAAATGCCGCTTAAAACCCTGAATTTTTGAGGATATAATTGTATGTATTTTATGTGGTAACAATCTATTTCGGCACGAACTTCATAATTAAACAAACAATACGCGAGATGGCACGACACCAATAGACCGATGCCTGCAAGTATTCTTTGAAAATTTCTACGGGTCTTTTGTTTTTCAAGCAAAAGAATAGAGGCAACTATAATAATAGCCGCTAAAGTTTTGGTAATAGGAAGGGTAATAATTGGTTTCACTAGGATTGTAGATTTTCTCCTTTTCTACGTCGACCAAACGCATGGTTACAGCGCCGTCAAATCCGTCGTTTTTGATCATCTCGCGAATGGCTTTTTCCTCTTTTCTATTGAAATTTTCGTCGAGATAATTGTATGATACAATGCCTTTTCCTTTGAGATATCCTACCATTTGGTCTTCGGCCTTGCGGTTGCTTGTCTCATCCCGAAACATTGCCACAACAAGTACTTTGTTGAGGTTTGCGATTGTAATTTCTTTATCAGGTTCGCACCAGGTGCTAACAATTTTTGTCGAAGGGCAAGAACAGAGCAGCGATAACAGTACTGAAAGCAAAAGCAGCTTTTTCACAATGTTTTTTTTGAATTATTATAGTTACAAATTTGCGCCGTATCTACCAATTAGGGAATGATGGGAATCATCTCAAAAAGTGACATGCAACACTTATTTGACGGTGCTGCAAATTGATTGTTGACAGTCTGAAAAGATTTTGTTAAAGTAACCTTTATCATCTCTTTCGCTGACGATCATCATTTTAAATTAATAAAGCGTGTTGCATCTTTGTCTTTATTCAATAATTTTTTAAACGATGTCAATTTTAATATTAGTCCGCCACGGACAATCTGTTTATAATTTTGAAAACCGATTTACGGGAAACCTCGATATCGGCCTCACGCCTTTGGGAGAAGAAGAAGCGAGGCAGACAGGAGAAAAACTTAAAAGCTACACATTCGATATGGCTTACACCTCAACGCTCCTGAGGGCTCAGGAAAGTATGAGAATTATTCTAGAAGTAATAAGGCAAACAGAAATTCCAGTTGTAAAAAGTGCTAGTTTGAATGAGCGGATGTATGGCAGTTTACAAGGGCTTAATAAAGAAGAAACCATCAAGAAATATGGTGCTGAACAAGTTGAAACCTGGCGTAGAAGTTTTGACATTTGCCCGCCCGATGGAGAAAGTTTAGCCCAGACTTTTGGCAGAACAGTTTCTTATTACAAAAGTGAAATAGCTCCAAAGCTAAAAGCAGGCAAAAATGTGCTGATTGTTGCGCATGGCAATAGCTTAAGAGCACTGATGATGTATATTGAAAACATCAATTCTGTTGCTATCGCGAAAATCAATATCCCGACCGGGTTGCCCAGAAGGTATTCCTTTGGAAAGGATTTTAAATTATTAAATGTAAAGTACTTGTGAAATTGTAATTATTTCTCAGGTCTATTTTAAAGCGTTTCCAACAGCAACTTTGTCACCGCTGCTGATGAGGCAGGATTTTGTCCGGTAATCAACAACCCATCTTGTTTTACATAGGATTCCCAATCATTTGCTTTACTGTAATGGGCACCGTGTTTTGTAAGTTCATCTTCTAGTAAAAAAGGCACGACCTTGCTTAACTGCACTGCTTCTTCTTCTGTGTTTGAAAAGCTGGTCAGGTGTTTTCCTTTTACCAAATGCTCACCATTTTTGGCTTTAACATTGATTAATGCTGCGGGCGCATGGCATACAAAAGCGATAGGTTTTTGGTGGTTGTAAAAGCCTTCAATCAGACTGATGGAGTCTTTATCATTTGCCAAATCCCAAAGCGGACCATGGCCACCTGGATAAAATACCGCATCATAATCGGCCTGGTCTATTTCGCTAAGTTTTAATGAATGCGCGACCAGATCAATGGCAGTAATATCTTTATAAAACCGTTGTGTGTCAGCAGTCTGTGCTTCTAAAGCTTCACTTTTCGGATCAACAGGTGGCTGCCCTCCTTTTGGCGACGCGATTGTAATTGCAGCGCCAGCATCTGCAAAAACGTAGTAAGGTGCTGCGAATTCTTCGACCCAAAAACCGGTTTTCCCACCGGTGCTTCCCAAAGTATCATGGGAGGTAAGTATAATAAGTATTTTCATGATGTTATTATTTATTTCATTTTTATTAGGAAAAGTTATTGTCTCATTAAATTTGTCTTGTACCTATTTACTACCGTTTTTCATTTGCAGATCATTACAAATACAGTCAATGCCTATTTGCTATCAGTGCTATTAGCATTAATGTTGCTGGTTATAAATCATTTTATCGGCATTGATCACTTGTACTTTTACATTGGCAAAAAGATGGCTTTTTCTTAAAAAGTTGAATAATTCAGACTTTGCACCGGTTGGACCAAATAAAACTACCTCACTGAAAACTTTGATAACAGCTGCCAACTTTTTACAGTAGGTTTGCTGTTTTTGTTGTTGCTTATTGTGCATTTCGCTCCTACTTCATTGTACCATTTCGTCCTTATTCTGATTTTCAAAATCGAGTGAAATTGTTTCTGTGGCCTTTACCTCGTCTGCGAATTCGAGAAGATGCGCGTTGGCACGATCCGTTCAAATGCCTAACTTTTTGGTCACCTTCATTTTTATTGTTTTTAATTTATTTTTCTTCGATCATCAACTCATTGTCAACATTAATAACACCTGGCGTTTTCCATGCGATGCGCCCGGCCAGTTCTTTTTGAAACCAGCAGTCCACGGTTCCTTTTAAAGTTATATTTGAATCTAGCACCACAATCTCAATGTGCTGTGAATCGAGGGCAAGATGGTTTTGCAGGGCATTAATGAGGTTTATTTTTTCTACCTTAATATCTTTTTGGGATTGTATTATAATGTTGTTGCTGACTCCTTTGACGCCCATCAGATTAGTTATCGCTTCTTTTGCCGCTTCTTTTTGGTAATTCCATGCCAAAGTCCCTGTAAGCGTAACCCATCCGTTGGTTACATTGACTTCAATAGTATCGTTTAGGGTATTCCAATTCCATCTGAAAACGTTCAATATTTCGGCTGTAATCTGAAGATCTTTTTTTTCTTCCCAACTATTCAATCTGACATCAATCTTATTGACTACCGATTTTACACCGGTAACTTCCTTTGCTATTTTTTCGTCGTCTGTTTTCTTAGTGTAATAATCCACTGCGCCCATAAGTGTAATAATTCTGTTTTCTGAAGCTACACCGATATCACAATTAGCGGTCAAAAGTTCCGATTTTAATGCATCGCTGACATCCAGCAATAATTTTTCGTCAGTTTTCATTTTTCTTTATTGAAATGAATCGGTTAATGATATTGGATTCGCAAAGTTGAAATAATTTAAGTTTAATTGAAATGAGCATCAGCAGTTGTTTATGTGATGTATATCACTTATTGGAAATAATGTGGCTTAAAAAAAACTTTGAGAGTAAAATATATAATTTATTACTACAATTGTGTAAGCCAAATTCTTTTTAAATAATTCATATTTACCTGACGCCAATAATAGTTGGTCAAAATTGTTATGGAAAACGCTGCCCTATTACATGCCCTTGTTCATAACGCCATTGACGGCATCATCACCATCGACGATTCTGGAATTGTAGAAAGCATTAATCCCATGGCCTGTAAACTCTTCGCTTATTCTGAACAAGAAGTTTTAGGAAATAATATCTCGATGCTCATGCCTTCTTCCGATACAGATTCATATAATGGCTATCCCGAACATTACAAAATAACAAAGGAGGTCCATTGTATAGGGGTTGGAAGAGAACTTACTGGCAGAACAAAAGACGGCAACCATTTTCCTTTCAGGCTAGGTGTTAGCGAGGTTAAATATGCGGGCAGAAAAATATATGCCGGATTTGTACACGATCTGACCCAACAAAAAATTGATGAGGAACGCCTCAAAGGTTATGCGTCACATTTGGAAGAGCTTGTTGAGAAAAGAACTAAAATCCTAAATGAAACCATCAAAGCCCTCGAAAAATCGAAAGAAAAAGTGAGTGCGAGCCTCGAGAAAGAAAAGGTACTCAGCGAATTGAAAAACAGGTTTTTATCAATGGCTTCCCATGAGTTCCGTACGCCATTAAGTTCAGCACATTTATCAGCATCACTTATAGAGAAATACGCCGAGCCATTAGAAAATACCAACATTGCCAAACATGCAGGCAAAATTATTAATGCGGTGACAAACCTGACCACCGTACTGAATGACTTTCTATATATTGAACAATTGGAAATAGGCCGGGTCAAGGTGAAACTCTCTTGTTTTGACCTCAAGCAATTGGCTCAGGAAATTACAGAAGAGATGCAATTGCTCTCAAAAGCCGGGCAGCGTATTAACTTTACCCATATCGGCGTTCAGAATCTTGCGACCCTTGACCCGAATTTAATAAAAAACAGCATCATCAACTTAATGACGAATGCTATTAAATATTCAGCTAATACCTGCTACATTGAGTTTACAACCGAAATCAATGATACGCATTGCATCATCAGTGTAAAGGATGAGGGAATAGGAATTCCTAAAGAAGATCAGCAACATTTATTTGAACCTTTTTTCAGGGCACACAATACGGGCAATATTCCGGGAACCGGCCTTGGTTTAAATATTGTTGCCCGATACATTGCCCTTATGAAGGGAACCATTTCTTACACCAGCAACCTTGATGAAGGATCACTATTTACCTTAACATTTCCCGCAACATGAGCAAAATATTAGTGATTGAAGACAACAATGAAATCAGGGAGAGCATAATTGAAATTCTTGAATTAGCAGATTATGAAGTAACGGTAGCCAATAATGGCAAGCAGGGTGTGGAACTGGCAATTCTAAATTTACCAGATATTATCTTGTGCGACATAATGATGCCTGAGTTGGATGGATATGGGGTGTTGTACCTTCTTAATAAAAATCCCGAAACTACCAATATCCCCTTTATATTTATTACGTCAAAATCGGAACGGCTTGATTTGCGCAAGGGAATGGAAATGGGCGCCGATGACTATCTTACCAAGCCCTTTGGCAGATTGGAACTCCTACATGCTATTGAAATCAGGTTAAAGAAGAAAGACCTGCAGCATCATTTTTACAGCAGTCCGTTGGAGAAGTTGGATAACCTTGTTTCTCAAAATGACGGACTGACAGAATTAAAGAAAATCACTGCCGAACGAACAAGCCGAATCTTTAAAAAGAATCAGGTTGTGCATTATGAGGGTGACAATGCCACAGGTATCTATTTAGTGCTTTCAGGAAAAATAAAGACCATAAAAATGGCAGAAGATGGACGTGAACTCATGACCGGCATATACCAGACAGAGGATTTCTTAGGCACCAATACTATCCTTTCCAACAAGCCCCACGATGACACTGCAACTGCTTTAGAGGACAGCAAATTATGTTTTTTTCCTAAAGCTCAATTTAATGAGTTGCTTCGACTTTATCCTGATATTGCTGGAAAGTTTCTTAAAATACTATCCCATGAAATTCGTAACAAGGATGCCTATCTTTTACAACTTGCTTACCAATCGGTAAGAAAAAGGATTGCGCAAGCTATTTTGCGTTTGTTCAGGGACCATAATATTGAAACTGAAAGTATCAGTATCTGCAGAGATGACCTTGCTGCATTATCAGGGACTGCTTCTGAAACCGTTAGCCGGACACTCACTGAATTTAAAAATGAGGGGTTGATTGAAAAAAAGGGGCGTTTTTTAAAAATTCTTAATCAAGATAAAATCAGTAATATGAGGAATTAGTTGCTGTCAAAATAATAACAAGATAAGCGCAGCAGATTTTGTTGGAGTCATGTTGTGTAACGACAAAGGAAACATCAATAAAACACAATGAATAAAAAATTAAAATCGACATTGTATGAATAAAACAGCTCCCAAAAAAAGCCCTTCTCCCAGTGAGCAATTACAAAAGTGCCCCACGGGCATCACAGGCTTTGATGAAATTACCGAAGGCGGGCTCCCGAAAAACAGAACGACTTTAGTCAGTGGAGGTGCCGGTTCTGGAAAAACCCTTTTAGGACTTGATTTTTTAATCAATG
>JACMOK010000162.1 GCA_014378065.1 Flavobacterium sp. | reverse complement strand
GTAGTTATCCTGCTCAAAAACCACGCGCCCATAACGGCTAAATACTTTGAACTTTAATACCTCAAATCCGGTCAAATCCAAAATATCGTTGTCGCCATCGCCATTAGGAGAAATTCCAGCCGGGAAATTGCATAATGTAGTTGTAACCGCTACGGTCGCCGAGGTCGAACAGCCATTTAAAGTGGTTACTGTAACCCCATAAACGCCGCTTTTTGCACCGGTAATTGTGATCGGATTTTCAGAACTAGTAAAATTTTCCGGCCCACTCCACAAATAAGAGGCAGTTGTTGGGTCAAAAGAATTGGCTATCGGATCAACTATAATGATGTTTTCATTTTCGATACAGGTATGCGTCATTTGAAATTGAGGCGGGTTTTCTACATTCACCATTACCGAAGACGGGCTGGAGGCACAGGTTCCCGTATTTGCGACAACTGTGTAAACGCCCGTATCTAAGGCAGTACTATTTTCAATAGTTGGATTTTGTTCGATAGAATAAAATCCGTTTGGTCCTGTCCATTGAAAAGTGGCATTTGGAATCGATGACACATTTAACTGAATCGAACTATCCAAACATAAATTAGAATCCGCCGTAATGACAGGATTTGGTAAAATCCCAAGCAGTGTGATAACTACCGTGGCTTCATCAAATACGCCGCAAAAACCATTCACAACATAATTAAAGCTGTAGGTGCCGACGGGTAAATTCGCGGGTAGCCAGTAATGTCCGGACAACATTCCGCTTGCAGTAGTTTCGGTCCAGATTCCGCCAATATCATGTACACCACTTAAAATTGTATTTAAGTCGATACTGCCGGCATTGCAAATTGTTATGGCAGCATTATTTCCAGCATTGGGAATCATGGCATTGGGAATAACAAAAGCGATGGTTTTGTCTACACAAGAAAATACCGATTCAGAATAAACTCTAACGATATAGGTTCCTGGTGTGGTGGTAATGTTAAACGGTGTAAAATTTAATGTATTGGAGGTGCTTAAAATAGTTGTCGGGTCATTTGCATTCCACCATTGGTAGCTCAAAAAGGAGAAAGGTTGTATCAGCAATTGCCCTGCCTGCCCATCACAAAGATTGGACGAGGTGATAACCGGTTCCGATAACGTATTTAAATCAAACAAGCGGGTCACCGCATTGCCGCATAAATCGGATACCTGAAACTTATATATTCCCGGAACCAATCCATTAAAGACATTTGAATTTCCATTGTCTAACAGAAAAGGCAAACCATCTTTTTCTATAATCTGGTAAGTTAATGGATTGGTGTCACCTGCTACAACCAATACTTGTGAAGTTCCCGTCAAGCAGGCAATTTTATAAGCATTTGTGATTTTTAAAGTTCCAGTAAATTCAAATTCTTTTAACAACTGTATGCATGGAATTAATGCTGGTGTACCGTTAGAATAAATGTAACTCAATTTCAATATTCTAAAAGTGCCCTGAGAAGTAATATTATAATTTGCATTGGATAAAAAATAAGAATTTTGACCATTGGGGTAAATCCAAGGTTGAAAAGGAAACCCGGTTAACGGATGCATCCATTGGTTGGTGACGGGATTAAATTTTTGCAATACAAAATATACGGTTCCCTCTACTGGCGTATTGCTGTTTTGAATATACAAATTAAACGAACTGCAATTGCCTTCAACAACCGCGGTAGTATCGAAAAAGTGGTTGCCGATAGTGACCTCAAAAGTATGTTCTACACCGCAGGAGTCTTTTGTGTAGAAAGTATAAGTGCCTTGTGGTAACGAATTCATGTAAAAATTGCCATAGATACCGCTAATAAAAGTGGAAACATCATAAGGAAGACTTTGTATGTAAGTTGATGGTGCTGCAGTAATAATTACAGTTTCTAAGTAAGTGTTTGTTAAAAGTGGCAAAGCTATTTCCAAAGAACCCCATCCAATTTCACAGCCTTCTAAAATTTTTACTGTCAAAGGTTCTAGATTTAATCTTAAAGGTGCTGTGACGGTGTATGGCCCATAGACTGCGCCGCACAAATCTGTTATAACAATTGTATAGTCACCGAGAGGTAATGACTGTATTGTCCCGAAATTATCGTTCATCAAAGGATTGTGAATATCGATCGCAATATAACTAGAAGCATCAAAAGGCAATGGTTCTTGAAAAGCTGTGGGCGCTTGGCTTATCAGCACCATACTTATTGGCGGACCATTGTAAAGATTAAAATATATTATGCCGGTATTTAAACAACCATAAATACTTGTTCCTCTAACATCTGGAGTAATATCGGGCGATAACACCTCAAATTCCAACTTAAATGGAAATCCACATACATTGATCCCAACAGCAGTATAATCTCCGGGAATGGAGAAATTAAATGAATAAACCCCCGTTTCTTCGTTGATGTAGGAAGACATATCATACGGCAAAGAATGATTGAAATTTGCAGGCGCTTGTGTGATGATAACGCTTGTGGGTTCCAATCCATTAAAACCGATTGTAATTGGGAATTTATAAATACATCCTTCAAAAAAACCATGATCGGGAACATCAATATCTGTTACTGAATTTTCCACAGTCACCTGATCCTGCAGAACGTAACCGCAAGCATCTGTTAATTTAACCACATACAAACCATCCGGAATTTCATTCTGACTGTCAGATGCATACGTAAATGAAGTGGTATAAAAAGGACCTAAATTTAAAGGATTAAAAACAATTGGATTGAATCCGACGGGACTTGAAACAAATTCAATGCTAAAAGGAAGTAACAAATTACAGCCATTAACATTAATTTCTTTCAAACATTCTTTACCACTTTGTTTGCCGACAGACAATTCTTTTAAGGCAAATATTCTCATATTGCTTGTTGTCGCTAGGATATTTCCGCAAGGATCAGTGATTTTTATACTAGTAAGATAAACATACACGTTATAATACGGAATATTAAATGTTATTTCTTGAGATGTGGTATCCCCCGAGCTAACCATTTGGGTCAATATAACTGGCGCCCCTCCATTGGGTGGAAAAACCGTTAATTCCGCTTCGAATGGATAAGGAATAATCAAACCTAAAGGCAACATTGGTGTATTAATTTGGTATTTTACAGCTTTCGTATTGCAATCGACTAAAGCGCATTCTTGTCTTGTATTTATGTATGCTAATAAATTGATTGGGTCATAAATAAAAACCAAAGTATGCGACTGAACAACAGCGTTGCCACAATCATCCGTAACTTTTAAAGTATACAGTCCCAAAGGTAAGTTGGCGAAAAAATTAGAAGTTTGCGGCCCAACCAAAACGGGTCCCGAAATAATTTCATATAATATTGGATTGCCTCTTGAAATGTTTACCGTAATGTTGCCTATCAAACAGTTCAACGCTTGTCCTTGAATCTGTATGCTCATCGGTGTTGTATTGTCTAAAATTGCAATGTCTTGCTGTTGAGAATTGCTTAAACTGCCTAAAGTCTGTAAGGCAACAACGCGATAATTTCCAGCAGTCAATCCTGTAAGTGTGGCGGAATTGATTACCGCTACTGGCGTGGTTGTTTCAGGAAGCAAATAAAGCGAATAATACACAGATGCCCCTAAAGTAGTTCCGGTAGTCGAAAATTGAAGTGATCCATTTCCAGCACAAGTCTCATCTGTAGCCGTAACCTGCAGACTGAAGTTGGCGAGTTGCCCATAAGAAAAAGCACTTAAGAGAATACAAACACAAAACAAAAAATTAAATTTTACACTTTTGCAATTTGCGTTCATAGGCTTATAATGTTTATTCAGAGCAAGATAGGCTTTTATTATTTGTTAACATAAATCCATCCCGTCTTTTCCGCTCCCGACTTTAATCTAGCGAAATAGTAGTACGTAGCATCCGGCAATTCCCTGTTTTTAAAATCCTGCCCATGCCATTGGTTGGTGTAGTTATCCTGCTC
>JACMOK010000001.1 GCA_014378065.1 Flavobacterium sp. | reverse complement strand
GACCCGGATTTGATGCCAACTATAAAATCGTCTATAAAAACAAAGGTACCAGTGCACAATCGGGTAATATCACATTCGGATTTAATGATGCCGTCCTGGATTTTATATTTGCAACGCCCCCAATATCAGCGCAGGCGCTCAATTATCGTACGTGGAATTTTATTGATTTACAACCTTTTGAAACCAGAACTGTGTTAGTTACCTTAAACTTAAATTCTGCTGCGGAAACCCCTTCGGTTGACAGCGGATTTATTTTGAATTACACGCTTTCCATCAATTCTTCGACAACCGACGAAACACCCAATGACAATACTTTTGTAATGAACCAAACGGTAATGAATTCCTTTGATCCCAACGACAAAACTTGTCTTGAAGGAAAAACCATAACACCCGAAATGATCGGAGATTATGTTCGTTACATGATTCGTTTTGAAAATACAGGAACTGCTAATGCTCAAAACATTGTGGTAAAAGATGTGATAGATACTGCCAAATTCGAGATTGGTTCTTTAATACCTTTAAGCGGAAGCCATGCGTTTGTCACCAAGATTAGAGAGATCAACAAGGTGTCATTTATTTTTGAAAATATCAACTTGCCTTTTGACGATGCCAACAATGATGGTTATATAGCTTTTAAAATTAAAACCCGGGCTACCTTGACAACAGAAGATACTTTCAGTAATACGGCAAGTATTTACTTTGATTATAATTTACCTGTAATGACAAATGAATCAACAACCACGATCGCAGCTTTGTCAAAACCGGATTTTGCATCTAAGAATTATTTGGGGTTTTATCCAAATCCTGTCAAAGAAAGCTTGAATATTGTTTCTAATAAGCCAATAACAGTCACTTCAATTCAAATCTACAATTCATTAGGACAATTAATCATGGTTGTTTTGAACCCGCAACAAATGTTGTCATTAAATGTGTCGCATTTAAAATCTGGAAATTATTTTATAAAGATCAGTTCAGATAGCGGAAGTTCTTTAGGTAAATTTCTAAAACAATAAATTTTTCCCGTAATATTTTGTTATCCCTCAATTTTTAATAGGTAATATTGAAAATTTAATAAAAATTCTTTAAACTTATTTGACTTTAATGGGGGTTGTTATATTTTGGTATATTTTTATCAAAATTTACATCCTCATAAAATGATCCGTAAAATTACTTTGAGTTTAATTTTAATCACCATTCTGGTGTTTGCTTTTTTTTCTAATACGCTACTTCCAGAAAATCCGTCAGCGGTTCGCCCAGTTCTTTTTGATAGTGGAGATACCGCCTGGATGATTGTTGCCACTGCGCTGGTTTTGCTTATGACACCCGGGCTTGGTTTTTTTTATGGCGGAATGGTCGGAAAAAAGAATGTCATCAGTACGATGATGCAAAGTTTTATGGCGATGGTGATCGTCTCGGTATTGTGGGTTCTTATTGGGTACGGTTTGTCGTTCGGACCATCAATAACAGGCATTATAGGAAACCCAATGCCCAACTTGTTTTTTAGAAATGTTGGCACCACGACGGCCTGGCCTTTGGCGCCTACAATTCCGCTGCTTCTTTTTGCTTTGTTTCAAGCTAAATTTGCCATTATAACGCCGGCATTAATCACAGGAGCATTTGCCGAAAGAATTCGATTTTGGGCGTATCTGTTATTTATGGTTTTGTTTATTTTATTTGTTTATACGCCTTTGGCGCACTGTACTTGGCATCCAAACGGTATATTTTTTAAAATGGGTGTACTTGATTTTGCGGGTGGCACGGTGGTACACATGAGTGCGGGTTGGGCAGCGTTAGCCGGAGCAATTTTTTTAGGCAAAAGAAAAGTGCAAAAGGTGAATCCGGCACGCATCACTTATGTATTGTTAGGTACCGGACTGTTGTGGTTTGGTTGGTTCGGCTTCAACGCGGGTTCTGCTATGGGCGCTAACGGGCTGGCCGCACAAGCGTTAGGGACTACCACAGTTGCGGCGGCTGCGGCTGCCATGACGTGGGTATTTCTAGACAAAATTATCGGACACAAACCCTCGGCTATGGGCGCTTGTATTGGTACTGTGGTTGGGTTAGTTGCTATTACACCTGCAGCAGGATTTGTAAGCATACCACATGCTGTTTTTATCGGAGGATTTGCCAGTTTGGTTAGCAACTTTGTGGTGCGGAAATTCCCGAAAGGCAAAATTGATGATGCTTTAGATGTGTTTGCCTGCCATGGAGTAGGCGGCATGACAGGTATGGTTTTAACGGGTGTTTTTGCGTCTAAAACGGTAAATCCTTCTGTTACAGATCAGGGACTTCTTTTTGGTGAAACGACTTTATTCTATCACCAACTGCTAGCATTGGTTTGCGTTTCAGTTTTTGCGTTTGCCATGTCGTACCTTCTTTTTTTTGTGGTCAACTCCATCACTCCTTTGCGCGTTAGCGAGGAAAAAGAGGCATTGGGACTCGATCTATCCCAGCACGGAGAATATCTCTAAACTTATTTTTCTTCCGTTGTTTCGCCATTCAATTTTCAAGAAAATTTTTAAATTCCTAAATAGTTTGAAGGTGATATCTGGCTTAATTCTTTTTTGATCTCGTCGGAAATGGACAAGGTATTTATGAAATGATGGATCGCGTTTTTGTCGATAGGCATATTTGTTCTGGTCAGTCCTTTCAAAACCTCATAGGGGTTTGGATATCCCTCTCGACGTAAAATAGTTTGTATCGCTTCGGCAACGACAGCCCAATTTTTTTCTAAGTCTTCCTCAAATTTTGGGGCATTTAGTAGCAGCTTGTCCAAGCCGTTTAAAGTCGACTCAAAGGCGATTAAAGTGTGCCCAAACGGAACGCCAATATTTCTCAGAACCGTACTGTCGGTTAAATCACGTTGCAATCTTGACAAAGGCAATTTGGCAGAAAGATGTTCGAAAATGGCATTGGCAATACCTAAATTTCCTTCAGAGTTTTCAAAATCGATAGGGTTAACTTTATGCGGCATTGCCGATGAACCAATTTCGCCCTCTTTAATTTTTTGTTTGAAATATTCCATTGATACATAGGTCCAAATGTCGCGGTCTAAATCAATAATGATGGTATTGATTCGTTTTAACGCGTCAAAAAAAGCGGCAAAATGATCGTAATGCTCTATTTGAGTGGTGGGAAAGGAATGGTGAAGTCCCAGATTATTTTCGACAAAATCACGTCCGAATTTTCGCCAGTCTACTTGCGGATAAGCCACATGATGCGCATTGTAATTTCCGGTAGCGCCACCAAATTTTGCTGCAAACGGAATGTTAAACAACAAGCGCAATTGCTCTTCCAAGCGTTCCACAAAAACACCAATTTCTTTTCCCAAACGCGTCGGGGAAGCAGGTTGTCCGTGGGTTCTTGCCAGCATTGGTATGGCTGCCCATTCGATACTGAGGGCTTTAAGCTTGGCAATCAATTCGATTAAGGCTTTGAGATAGACTTCCTGAAAAGCTTCCTTGGCTGATAGTGGTATAGCGGTATTGTTGATGTCTTGAGAGGTGAGTGCGAAATGAATGAACTCTTTATATGGAGACAATCCCAACTTTTCAAAAGCAATTTTAATAAAATATTCAACTGCTTTTACATCGTGGTTGGTAGTCTTCTCAATGTCTTTGATGCTTTGTGCATCTTGCGTAGAAAAGTTTTTATAAAGTGCACGCAGGCTTTCAAAAACCGTCTTATCTACATTTTTTAGTTGGGGCAATGGGAGTTCACAAAGTGCGATGAAGTATTCGATCTCCACCAAGACACGGTACCTGATTAAGGCCTCTTCAGAAAAATATTTTGAAAGGGAAATGGTCTTACTTCTGTATCTACCATCAATCGGCGACACAGCGTTTAGTTCATTTAAAGTTGTCATTGGTCGTGTTGTTGTTGGAATGGCAAATATAGCCCTTTAGCTCCAATTGAGAAAGATGGAAGCCTATTAAATGAGTGCTAAAAGTTTAGACTGTAGGATTTTCATTCCTTCTGAAGCGAGTTTCGGGATCACATCAATCGGATTTTTAAGGTTGGGAATGGAAATGGGTTTTGGATCAATATAAAAAACGGGGATGTCGGGTTGCGTAAATTCAATCAAACCAGCTGCGGGATAGACTTGCAGTGAGGTTCCAATGACGGCAAAAAAATCGGCCTCTTGGGTCATTTTCAAAGCGGCTTCTAAAGCGGGGACTTCCTCTCCAAACCAAACGATATGTGGCCGCAACTGATGCCCCAAATCGTCCATGTCGCCCCAGTGCAAATCCTGTTGCCAATCTAAAATGGCTTCCTGGTTTTGAGTGCTGCGCACTTTGAGTAATTCGCCATGTAAATGCAATACCTTTGAACTTCCCGCGCTTTCGTGCAGGTTGTCTACATTTTGGGTGATGATTTGCACGTCAAAGTCTTTTTCGAGTTCGGCTAAGATTAAATGACCCAAATTGGGTTTTACCTGATGCAATTGTCTTCTCCGTTGATTGTAAAAATCGAGTACCAATGTCGGGTTTTTCCGCCAACCTTCTGGCGTGGCTACATCAGTAACATTGTGACCTTCCCACAATCCGTCGCTATCGCGAAAGGTTTTGATCCCGCTTTCGGCAGAAATTCCGGCTCCCGTTAAAACGACTAATTTCTTTTTCATGCTATTTTCTTTTGGATTAAAGCTAGTGTTTTTTACTATTTTTACCAAAATAATTTTACCGATGGTTGACTTGGTGTACTTAACTTTTTTAGAAAATATGCTTACTGACAAGAGAAAGCAGAAATTCCTTAAAGTCTTGCAAAACAGAACCAATCATTTCACGGTTGCGGTCGAAGATGTTTTTCAAATGCACAATACCAGTGCGGTAGTGCGGAGTTGTGACGTTTTCGGAATTCAGGAAATGCATGTGATCGAACAACGTTACGGGAAAAGTATTGATAAAGAAATTGCAATGGGTGCTCAAAAATGGGTTGATATTCATCGATTTGATTCGGGCACCGATTGTCTAAATACTTTAAAGGCCAAAGGTTATCAAATTATTGCCACCACGCCACATCAAAACGATATTCTGTTGGATGACTTTGATATTTCTAAACCAAGTGCCTTATTTTTTGGTACGGAGCGCGATGGTTTATCAAATGAAATTATCAGACAAGCAGATGGATACTTAAAAATTCCGATGGTCGGTTTTACCGAGAGTTTAAATATTTCTGTGTCGGCAGCAATTATTATTCAAAATCTAATGGGTCGTTTGCGGCAGTCGGCCATTGATTGGCAGTTGTCAGAAGCGGCGATGCAGGAGAAACGGCTGGCTTGGGCAAGGAACTCCATCAAAGACATCAAGCGAATTGAAGCGCGCTATTTTGAAGAAAACCCTAAATATTAAAAGTGCTATTTTTTTTTGAGCACCTTATATTCCTCATAACATTCACTTATGGCATCAAGGATTTGCAGGTCGTTCGCCGATTTTACAAAAGCATCCGAATAATTGCAGCGTTGCATGATTTCGGCGATTTCATTTTTGTCTATCCCTAAAAGTACAGCAAGGGTTTCGCGATCAAATTTAGATTCTAAAAGATTGCGGACTGTATCGTCTTTTTTCATTTGTTTTAACCGCTTGAGTTCTCTTGTTTTTTTCCCGAAGAAATTATAAAGCATATCGGCAGGATTAAAGATAGAACCCATCACCCTCCCAAAGGCATTTGGCGAATTTTCACCGGCTTCATAGCCTTGCTGTAATCCCGAAATGCTGTAACGGTAATTTTCCCGAATAGGAATAAGCTTTGAATCAATCTCGAGATAGCCAGTTAAATTATAAGGATGAATAATGATTTCCTCGAGTGCAATCGCCTTTTCGGTCAGTTGGATTTTAGTGGATTTATTTTTAATCCAATCATTGGTAACTCGTACTTTTAAAGACTGAAATCCTAGAATAGAAAAATGAAGGGTATCATTAACACTTACTTCCATTTCAAAAAAGCCTTTTTCGTTTGAGATTGTTCCTACCGCTTTGTTTAGATTGATAATGTTAACGTTAGATAAGGCTAAGAAACCATTGTCATTTACAATTGTGCCGTTCACCTTTTGAGAAGCCCCTTCTTGGGCAAAAGCGGCTGATGAAAACAATAAAAAAAGCAAGACTGCTATATATCTCATGAAATGTTTTAAAAGGCTAAAAGTAATAAAACACGATAAGATATGCAGCAGTCTTTGTTATAATTATAAGAAAATTAACAGAAGGTGTTAGCTTTTTCGAGGTCTTCTTTCCCTTGGTGCATCCGAAGAACCTTCAGAACGTCTCGGTGCTCGTTCTGAGAAACCTTCTGTTCTTGGCGTTTCCGATCTTCTTGGTGCGCGGTCGGCAGAAAATCCGCCTTCACGTTTTGGCGCCACCGAACTTCTAGCTTCGCTTCTTCCGCCAAATCCGCCTTCTCTAGGTGCGGAGTTTCTGGGTCCAAATCCACCGCTTCTTGGTGTTGCATTTCTATCACTTTTAAATCCGCCGCCGCCGAAACTTTTTCTTTCACCACCAAAGCTTCCGCCAGAACTTCTTCCATTGTGATCGCGTCTACCGCCACCGTCATTTTTTGAAATTTCCACGTTGATCCGACGCCCTTCTAAAGTAACATTGTTTAATGTTTCCATAACTTTGTCTGTAAACTCAGGGTCAGTATTAAAGAAAGAAAATCCTTCTTTTACATCCACTTTATAAACATCATCACGACCCAAGTCTAAAGTTTCTTTAAGGAAGTCTTTTAAAGTCATCCAGTCGAAATTATCTCTTGATCCGATATTGACAAAGTAACGCACAGCACCACCACTGTTATTTTCTCTCGGTTCTCTGTCATCGCGTCCTTCTCGTCTGTCATTGCCGGCAGACTGTGACGACAAATCCCTGGTTTTTTTATAGTAATTGATAAAACGGTTAAATTCAACCGACACCATTTTCTTAATCAATTCTTCTTTGGTCAAATCTTCTAAAACACTATTGATAGCGGGAAGATAGTTGTCAATTTCATGGTCTACTTC
This sequence comes from Flavobacterium sp., assembly GCA_014378065.1. Lineage (GTDB taxonomy): Bacteria > Bacteroidota > Bacteroidia > Flavobacteriales > Flavobacteriaceae > Flavobacterium. Next base: position 4,540 of record JACMOK010000001.1, on the reverse strand, counting down.
TACGTCTTTTATTTTATTTGCCAAATGTAACAATTGGATTTCGCAAATTTCGATGCCCGACGGAATCGTTTTCTCTTCAAATTTTTGCTTGATGATTCTTTCGATAGAAGCAATTTTACGGATTTCACTTTTGGTTACAATCACAATAGACGTACCCAATTTGCCAGCACGACCGGTTCGACCCGAGCGGTGGGTGTAAGTTTCTATTTCGTCTGGCAGTTGATAATTGACTACGTGAGTAATGTTGTCAACGTCAATTCCTCGTGCCGCTACGTCAGTTGCTACTAACATTTGAATTTGTCTTCCACGGAACGATTTCATTACCGAGTCTCTTTGTGCTTGCGATAAATCACCATGCAAGGCAGCTGCGTTGTATCCGTCTTCGATAAGCTTCTCTGCTACTTGTTGCGTATCTCTTTTGGTACGACAAAATACGACCGAAAAAATATCCGGATTTGCATCGGCCAATCTTTTTAAGGCTTCGTAACGGTCTCTAGCGTTGACTAAATAAAATTCATGCGAAACGGTAGCCGAACCTGAATTCTTGGTTCCGACGGTAATTTCGATAGGATCATGCATGAATTGTTTTGCAATTCGAGCTACTTCTTGCGGCATAGTCGCCGAAAATAGCCATGTACTTTTTTCATCAGGAGTTGTCGATAAAATATTCACAATGTCTTCATAGAAGCCCATGTTTAACATTTCGTCTGCTTCATCCAAGATGCAATAGTTGATCTGTGAAATGTTAACCAATCCCCTGTTAATCATATCTTGCATCCGTCCCGGAGTGGCCACAATAACTTGCGCACCTCTTTTAATGTCTCTTGCCTGATCTGTAATACTTGCGCCCCCGTAGACTGCTACTACATTGATTCCTTTTTCGTACTTTGAATAGTTTTTAATCTCGTTTGTAATCTGCAAACAAAGTTCGCGGGTAGGTGATAAAATTAACGCCTGCGTATTTCTATTGTTGGCATCAATTTTTTGGATAAGCGGAAAACCAAAAGCTGCTGTTTTGCCCGTCCCTGTTTGAGCCAACGCAACTAAATCTGTGTCTTGTTCCAATAATAGGGGAATCGCTTTTTCCTGTACTTCGGTCGGATTTTCAAATCCTAGATCGATAATCGCACGCTGTAGCGATTCACTCAATCCTAATTGTTCAAATTTATTCATATAAGTTTTTAAAATTTGGTGCAAAATTAAGGCTAATAAATGAGATAATCTAATGCCAAAATGAGATTTAAATTTTTATTGTTATTTGAAAATCAATTAGTTAGTTTTTTAGGAAGTCGATTAATTGTTTTACTGCCTTTCCGCGATGGCTGATCTCACCTTTTAAGCTAATCGAAATCTCGGCAAAGGTTAAGTCATGTCCTTCAGGCGTAAAAACGGGATCATAGCCAAAACCACGGTTTCCTTTTTGTTCTAAATTAATTTTGCCTCGAGCCACACCTGTAAATAGTATTTGTTTGCCATTAAGATTTAGGGCAATCACAGTTTTGAAGCAAGCATTTCGGTTGATCTTGTTTTTCATCGCTGCTAACAGTTTGTTGATGTTGTCTTCGGTATCCCTGTGTTCCCCGGCATAGCGAGCCGAATGGACTCCCGGAGCGCCATCAAGAGCTTCAACTTCAAGTCCGGTGTCATCGGCAAAACAATTGTAACCATACTTTTTAGTGATGTAATTGGCTTTAAGTATCGCATTGTCTTCAATGGTGTCGGCGGTTTCCGGAATATCTTCCTTGCAACCGATACTTGCCAAACTTAAAATGGTAATGTGTTTCGGCATCAGTTGCTGAATTTCCTGTATTTTGTTTGGATTATTGGAAGCGAACACTAGAGTCATTGTTGAAAATCGATAAACTTAAAATGGCAAAGTTACACACTTTTTTAGTTGACCCAATTGCATAAAAAAAGAGAGACTTTATTTTAAGTTAAAGGCTCTCTTCTTTAGTTCTGTTTTATCATCCAGCTTGTTTGTGTTGCTGGTATTGGAATGACTTTGCTTTGGAATTCAATCCAGTGAACCTGTCTTATTCTATGATATTTTAGAACTGTATTTTAAATTTAAGATTCATCTTTCGTGGCTCTCACCAAGCTGATTCCGGAGATAAAAAAAATGATGCCTAATATCCCATAAATAGCCAAGGCTTTTAAATCTTGTGTTTTCCCACCGGTATTTATAAATACGTAGGCCGCATAAAGCAGTCCGATGATGCCAAGTATGGTGAGTAATGATCCAAAAATCCGTTTGATATTCATTGTAATTATTATTTTGGTTAGAGCGGTAAAAGTCAAAAATTCACGCGGGTTTTCTATTATGAAATTTTAAGTAAAAGTTGCAGGATTTGAATTAATCCATTTAAAGTATAGAAACTACACTATTTCTTCATGAAGTTTAAAATGCTATTTGTTCTAAGGATTGGTTGCCCAGACACTTACTTCGGTGATAAAACCTACATTATTCATTTCGAGCATGGCGGCAATGGTATGCGCAATTTCTGAAGGCTTTAATTTGTGGTCGACATTGGCGTGCTCATAGCCCAGCTTACTTCCGAAAGCAGTCACCACTTCGCTTGGATTTACCTGCATTACCCGAATGTTGTTTTTACGCAATTCCGTACGCCAACACTCTGTCATTGCAGAAAGTGCAAATTTACTGGCGCAATAAGCACTGCCGTTGGCAAAACCTTTGCTTCCAGCGGTAGAAGCGATGTTGATAATGTTGCCTTCGTTTTGCGCAATAAAATATTTTGCTGCTGCTTTTCCAATCAGGAAAGCGCCTTTAACATTGGTTTCCCAAACTTTAGTAAAATCGGCGGTGGTAGTTTCGATCAGTGGAGCAAGATAACCAATCCCCGCGTTGTTAATTACAACATTACAGCCGTTAAGTTTTTGAATGGCTTGTTCAAATAGCGCATTGACCGACGCCTCGTCAGCAACGTCTGCCTGAATGCCAATCGCTCCGATAGCTGCTGCTGTCTTTTCAATTTCCGCTTTGTCGCGGGAACAGATCACTACACTTGCCCCTTTTCGGATCAATAATTGTGCTGTTTCGCGGCCAATACCTGAGCTACCGCCGGTAATTATAATTTTAGCCTTACCTAAGTCCATGATGTTAGTTATTAGTTAAATAAATTGGGAAAATCAAATAAGAAATACTGTTTTTTATTATTAACAGGCCAAGTTATAAAAAAAATTGAACTCGGCATGCCATGCAGTCACCTATTAAAATAAAAAATAACCCACACCGAAAATCAATCAGAGAGGGTTAAGATAATGGGAAATAAATTACATCCCAAATGCCGATTTAAGCTTTTTAGCTGCCAATGCTTGCGCCTCTTTCGCTTGTGGAATGACAGCGGCCATTCCGAAAAACTCATGAGTAACACCGGTATACAATTCATAACTGGTTTCGACATTCGCTGCTTTAAGTTTATCGGCAAGAAGCTTTCCTTCAGATTGTAGCGGATCAATTTCTGCACCGATAATTAAAGTTTTAGGAAATCCTGTTAAATTGGATTTTACCAAATTTATTCTTTGATCGCTAGATTGGCTTTCCGAGTTTAGGTAATTTTTAACAAACCAGCCCATCATAGCTTTGCTTAACGGTTTTGCTTCTGCAAATTTAATGTAGCTTTCGCTATTCATATCGTTACTAGCCACAGGGTAGACCAACACGGCATATAAAGGCATTGTTATTTTTTTATCACGCGCCATCAAGCTGACATTTACTGCTAGGTTGCCTCCCGCACTTTCACCTGCTACAGCTATTTTAGCTGGATTACCGTTAAAAGTGGCCGCGTTTTTAATTACCCATTGGTAAGCTTCGAATGCGACATTGTGTGCCGCAGGAAATTTCTTTTCTGGGCCTTTTGGGTATTCGACGGAAACGACAATAGCACCAGTTTGTTCGCACAACCCTTGTGCACCGCCATTATAAACATCAATATCTGCAATGACAAAGCCACCTCCATGATAATAAACAATAATCGGAAAAGGCGCAGCGCCTTCTTTAGGTGTGTAGATACGAATGGTAGTGGTGCCGCCTGTGACTGGGATTTGTTTGTCCTCAATGTTACAAAGGGCAGCAGGGATTTTCATCTTGTAGTCTTTCATTACCGCCATTACGGCATCGGTCGGAGTGGGCTGCAGCCGGGCTTCTTTTGCGGACAGGGTTTCAATGGGTTTGCCGTTGAGTGAGACTAGTTTTTCAATTACCACCTGCATTTCAGGTTTCATAGTCGGAGCCCAGGCAGGAGCGGGACCTTTTGGTTTTAATTGCATGTTTGTGTTTTCTGTCACGATGCTGTCATTCATTTCACTTGTGCGGGTTTCCTCCGTTTTTGGATTTTTATTGCAGGAAAACAATAACGCGATGAAGCAGGCAGTCAGGGTAGGTTTTGTGAAAGTGTAAATAGTTTTCATCTTATTGATTATTAATTTGTTCTGTACTTTTTGTTGCTAATTTCCATCAAATGAATTGATTGAATGTTATACAATTTTTTTTATTAGTTAGAGAATTTATAGGTAGAATGGT
>JACMOK010000029.1 GCA_014378065.1 Flavobacterium sp. | reverse complement strand
AATCAAATAATTGAAAGTTCCTGATTGGGTGGGCGAACCGGAAATAGTGAAGACACCTCCTGAATAACTGCCACTAACCCCTGTTGGAAGGCCACTAACTGTGCCTCCGAGAATACCAGCATTCGTTATCGCATAAGTTATAGGCGCGATAGCCGTGTTGATACAAAGGGTTTGACTCGTTGTTGACGGAGCCGAACTCAAGGCAATAGTGACATTTGGATTTACCGTAATGGTACCGCCCAAAGAAGCCGTTGAGCATCCTCCAGAAGTGGTAACGGCATAATTGAAAGTTCCTGATTGTGTCGGGATGCCCGTCATGGTGAAAAGACCTCCTGAATAACTGCCACTAATCCCTGTGGGAAGGCCAATTACAGCGGCTCCAGTACCTCCGCTGCCAATCGTATAGATAATGTTGGCGATGGCCGTGTTGATACAAAGGGTTTGGTTGGCGGTGGCAGGAGCCGACGTCAGCACTATGGTCGCATTTGGATTTACCGTAATGGTACCACCCAAAGAAGCCGTTGAACAACCGCCCGAAGTGGTAATCAAATAATTGAAAGTTCCTGATTGGGTCGGGATGCCCGTAATGGTGAAGACACCTCCTAAATAACTGCCACTAACCCCTGTGGGAAGGCCGACGATATTGGCGCCTGTCCCACCGTTTGTTATAGAATAGGTTATGGACGTGATCGCAGCATTAATACACACTGTTTGATTTGCTGTAGTAGCTGCCGAAGATAATGTTATAGTGACATTGGGATTGACGGTTATCGTCGTTGCAGCGGTACAAACATCTGTACTTGAGTCAACAGACACCGTGAAATTATAAACTCCCGAGCTTGTTGGAATTCCCGAAAGTGTATACACTCCCCCTGAAAAACTCCCAGAGATTCCCGGGGGCAATGTGCCTGCAGTTACCGATGCACTTACAGCGCCACCAGCAACCGTATAGGTAATTGGATTCAGAGCTGTATTTACGCATAAAGTTTCAGCAGCCGAAGACGCAACAACAGTACAAGTACAAATTTTAATTTCAACGTTTGCAGTTGTTGAATAGGCGGGACAATTTGCTGAGGCCACTATATTATACGTGACCAAATAAGTGCCAACTGTGCTTCCAGATGGGGTAACGGCTCCTGTTGAGGCATTCAAAATTAAACCAGCGGGCATCGAAGAATAGGTTCCGCCAGAAGTTAAAGCAGTTGGTGTAATGGGTTGTGGTGTCGTGATGCTATTACAATAAGGCGTTGCGGGATATAAAAAAGTTCCTGACGGACTTGCAGTAGCGTCAATGATGAATGACCTAACATTAAAACAACCTGTTGTTACAAAATCTTCGAGTCTAACATATATGGTTTTGGGAACCACTGGAACTAAAAAAGTAGCTAACGGAGCATCAGATATTAAATTGATATTGGTTGGGGTATCATTGATGGCATCATTTTGATCTTCATAATACTTTATAAGATAGTCGGCAGGGTTTGGTACTCCAAGTAAAATATCTGCATTTTCATTGATATCCACTGTGTAAGGGGGTGGATTTGGGGTGCATATGATTATATCATGAGGATTATTTAAAGGAAGTGGCGGAGCAATGTCGACGATAATATCGTCCTGAACACTAACTGTACTCCCGTCGCATCGAGTGTAAGTCACTACAGCCGTGTATAAATTTGGACCCGTTGCGCTGGGACAAACGTTTATGGGATTCGTCGTCCCAATTGGAGTGCCATTCTCTAGCCAAGCAAGGCTCACGGTGGTGTTGGGACCAATTGGTGTAAATCTCCAAGCCTCATTAGTTGCAGACCACGTTCCAGTATTTCTGCCAGGAGGAACTCTGGCTAAAGTTCCTGCCTGATTCTGAACACCAATCAAGCCACTTCCTGAATTCCACCCGGTACAAGAAGTTCTTTTGCTCACCACTATATCAATAATGTTGGTGGTTTCATGAATTACGATCTGACTTGTTTGGAAACCGACTGCAGTGCCACAACTGTATTGTGGCAATTCGTTAAAATTGGCAACAAAAACCCTGTTTGGTGCTGCATTTACACCAGTGTCGAGCACGTAATAATTCACATTCTGAATCGCATAATTGGTCACGGGAGGGATTCGGATATCGGTGTCTTGATAAACCCCGTATATGGCATTTCTAATTGCAAAACCTGGATTTGGTATCGTCGCTGTAAATGGCCAGTTACAATATCCACCTGGAGTTTGGCCTGCTAAATCAAAGGTCACTACACCATTTGTTCCGACGAGAACCCTATTGTAATTAACTCCATAAAAACAAACAGAGAAGGGTAAATTAACGGTTGAAGACCAAACATCATCTCCTGTAGCATTAATAACGGTACCTCCGGTAAATGGAAAACTCGGACAATATCCTATCGTGCTTACGGCATAATCATTAGTCTGTTTTGGTATGTTGTAAACCGCCAACAAATCGGTGCAATCTCCAGGATTACATGCCGGCAAAGGAACAGGAACCGTCACTTTAATTAAAGATGCGGGAACACATTGTGCCTGCAGAACCGGGGTTAAACTAAAAAAGTTGAAATATACAGACAACGAAAACAGAATCAATACGTATTTATTTCTCATTATCAAGTAATTTGCAGCGTAATTTACAAAAGTTTCACATAAAATTGGCTCAAATTTTAATTAAATTTTAATTTTAACACCTATAGAAATACTTTAGTTTTTATTATTTATCTTTGTCCGCAAAAAAAAACTGCTACTAAATTTTAATTATTAATGATAACTAACGAAGAATTTCAAGAAGAAATTGGCGAAAATCATGTTGCTTCAAGTGCCAACAATCCGATAAGAAAAGATGCCTTTGACCTTTCGGATGAACAAAAAATTGAATCTATAAAAAATGATGTTGAAAGCATTTTACAGACCTTGGGCATGGACCTGACAGATGATAGTCTCAAAGGAACTCCCAATCGTGTTGCTAAGATGTTTGTAACAGAATTATTTGGAGGTTTAAATCCCAACAAAAAGCCAAAGTCATCTACTTTTGAGAACAATTACAAATATGGCGAAATGCTTGTAGAGAAAAATATTACTGTTTACTCTACCTGTGAGCACCACCTGCTTCCGATTGTGGGAAGAGCGCATGTTGCTTATATTTCAAATGGTCGGGTGATTGGGCTGTCAAAAATGAATCGCGTAGTGGATTATTTTGCCAAGCGGCCTCAAGTTCAAGAACGGTTGACCATGCAAATTGTACAAGAGTTACAAAGGGCTTTAGGGACTGAAAATGTGGCCTGTGTCATTGACGCAAAACACCTATGTGTAAATTCTCGAGGCATTCGCGATATTGAAAGCAGCACGGTCACTTCTGAGTTTGGAGGTAAATTTAAAGAAGAATTGACTCGTAGGGAATTTTTGGAATACCTGAAAATGGATACGAAATTTTAATGTGACACAGGCACCGCTCCTGCTTATTGTAGCACAAATTCTGAGGTGGCACACCAAAAATTATAACGCAAACCAGTAAAAAGCGTCTTAAAAAAAAACAATGTCTTTATACCAAAATCAAACACTAAAAATATACAATTCGCTTTCGGGAGAAAAAGAAATTTTTGCGCCCATACACGAAGGAAATATAGGCATGTATGTTTGCGGACCAACGGTGTACAGCAATGTGCATTTGGGTAATGTGCGAACCTTTATGTCGTTTGATGTAATTTTTAGGTATTTTTTGCATTTGGGCTATAAAGTACGGTATGTTAGAAACATTACAGACGTCGGACACATCGTCGATGACATTGATGAAGGTGAAGACAAAATTGCCAAGAAAGCACGTATTGAACAACTCGAACCTATGGAGGTGGTGCAAAGATACACGGTCGATTTTCACGAAATATTAAATGAGTTTAATTTTTTACCACCGAGCATCGAGCCTACAGCAACTGGCCATATTATTGAGCAAATTGAAATCGTAAAAAAAATAGTAGATACGGGCATAGGCTACACCGCAAACGGTTCGGTTTATTTTGATGTAGTTGAATTTAATAAAACCCATCACTACGGTCAATTAAGTGGTAGGAATATTGAAGACATGCTAGCCAATACACGCAATACCGATGGTCAATCTGACAAGAGAAATCCACAGGATTTTGCACTTTGGAAAAAAGCAGAATCCCAACACATTATGAGATGGCCATCCCCATGGAGCGATGGTTTTCCTGGTTGGCATCTGGAATGCACCGCAATGAGCACCAAATATTTAGGCAATCATTTCGACATTCACGGTGGTGGTATGGATTTGAAATTTCCACATCACGAATGCGAAATTGCACAAAATGAAGCCTGCACCGGACAAACTCCAGTTAATTATTGGATGCATGCCAATATGCTGACCTTAAACGGTAAGAAAATGGCAAAATCTACTGGAAACAATATCCTGCCCCGCGAACTTCTTACAGGCGATAGTGCGTTTTTAAGCAAAGCATTCGCGCCTAGTGTCGCACGTTTTTTTATGTTGCAGGCACATTATCGAAGTATTCTTGATTTTTCAGATGATGCGATAGTGGCAGCCGAAAAAGGATACTATCGCCTTATGGAGGCGGTAGCGGTTTTGAAAGACATTACGCCAGCAACCGCATCAACGTTGGATATTGCAACCTGGAAAGCGCAGTGCTATGAAGCAATGAATGACGATTTTAACACGCCTATTTTAATTTCTCATTTGTTTGAAGGCGTTCGTTTTATTAATTTATTGAACGACAATGCTGCGACCCTAAATACAGCTGATTTGGAAGTTTTTGCCGCTACCCTATCGGCATTTATTTTTGACGTTTTGGGTTTAGGACACGAAAAAGCAACTGCTGCTCCTGATGCTGCGCTAGAAGGTGTCATAAATCTCCTCATTACCATGCGAAACGAAGCCAGATATAATAAAGACTTTGCTTTATCTGATCAGATACGGGATCAATTGTTAAACTTGGGTATTCAATTGAAAGATGGTAAAGAAGGAACTAATTTTAGTATTCAAAAATAGTCGTGCCGTTTTGAACTGTCTAATATGTTTTCTAAAATAATTGTGTTTCCATTTGTGCTAATAATCCGTTTTTATCAAACGGCAATTTCACCATTTTTACCTGCCACTTGTCGCTTTGAACCCACTTGTTCTGCGTATGCCATCGACGCCTTAAAAATACATGGCATATTATATGGCAGTTTTTTGGCCATAAAAAGAATACTAAGTTGCCATCCGTGGGGAAAAACCGGGTACGATCCGGTACCAAAAAAAAATGACATTGCTAAAGATTAATGAATTTATACCTATGAAATTTATTTAAAATCTTTATTTTTACAGCAATAACAGACCCCCAAAATAAATGATACCACTTTTAAACATCGTATGGAATCCTTCGGAAGGCATCGATTTAGGCTTTTTTGTAATCCGATATTACAGTTTAATGTTTGTAATTGCCTTCAGTTTAGGATGGTATATTATGAAAAAGATATTTGAAAGAGAAAACGAATCGCTGGAGAAATTAGATTCTTTATTTATTTGGACAGTTTTGGCTACTTTGCTCGGTGCGCGTTTGGGGCATGTTTTTTTCTACGATTGGGAATATTATCGCAACCACCTCTCCGAAATTTTATTGCCCTTCCGATTCACCCCAAATTTTGAATTTACAGGTTTTCAAGGATTAGCTAGTCATGGTGCCGCGATTGCCATCATTGTTGCTATGTTTTATTTCAGTAAAAAAATAATGAAAAGACCGTTGCTATGGGTTTTGGATCGCGTAGTAATTCCGGTTGCAAGCGGTGCTATATTTGTGAGAATAGGCAATTTTTTCAATTCAGAAATTATTGGTCATGAAACCGATTCTGTTTTTGGGATCCAGTTTGTTCGGGATCACTTTTCAACACGGGATGCCATGACTCAAACCAAGTTAACATCGCCAAAGGAAGCCTATCACGCCATTGCCACCGATCCAAAATTCTTAAATTTATTGCAGCAAGTTCCTGCAAAACACCCAGCCCAATTGTATGAAGCCGCCTGTTACGTCTTTGTCTTTGCAATTTTATTTTTCCTTTACTGGAAGACGAATGCAAGAGAGCGTTTGGGTTACTTATTTGGTATTTTTCTGGTTTTATTATGGTCGGTGCGATTTATAGTAGAATATGTAAAGGAAAGCCAAGGCGGAATTGAAGAATACCTGGGTTTGTTTTCGACCGGACAATGGCTTAGCATTCCGTTTATCTTAGTAGGTTTTTATTTTATTTTTACTGCAGACAGGCCGATTGAAGAGGTGTAATGCTAAACATTTAAATTGTAAACTAATTAAGATGCGTAATAAAAACCACAATTAATATTATAGATTACCTATTTTAGACGGTCTGGAATTTTAGCCTGGTAAAAGCCACAAAATAAATTTTCCTTTTCATTCACATCCGACTTTCAATATTATTTTAATATTAGACAGGCGAACTTTGCATGCATTTCAAGAAACTAATTGGCATTAGCCCAGGTATGTTTCGTAATGCATAAATAAACCGCAATTTCGTGCTATTCATTTTGCAGCTGCGTTCGTGTTTTTGTATTGTATAAAAAAACATGCAACTATGAAAGCAACCTTTTTCTTTATTTTTTTTGTACCGTTTATTATTTTCGGACAAAATCAAAAAACGCATCCACAATATGGAGACGATTTTAATTATTTTTGGACCACCATCAAGGAAGAATAGTGTTATTTCGACAAAAAGAAAACTGATTGGGAAAAAGTTAAAACAAACTACGCACCTATCGTAGATAAGGTAACGCATCGCGAGCAATTTATAACCTTGCTCGAAAAAGTTTTTTATGAAATTTACGACCATCACGCCTCGTTAAATACCAACACAGATCTTTCCCCGAAATTGGTTCCGTCAGGTACTGATATTTGGGCTGAATATGGCAATCATTACCGAAATAAAGTAAGGATCAAATGCTAAAAAAAAGGAATGAGTGCCGGTATGAAAATTTCAGCATTTAACGACATACCAATACGGGAAGCTATCAAACCATTTTTGGCACAATCTGTTACTACTGAAGATAATCAGATGAAATTATATGCTTTGCGTGTATTGCTTGCCGGAAATCATGTTCAAGAACGAAAGATTAGTGTAAAAATAAACGGAAAGAATTTGGATTATTTTCCTGACCAGAGTCACTTATCCTCTTAATACAATGCCCTAGCCCCGATAGAAGGGAAAATCCTTTTTTGCTATATAAAAGTTCGTCAATTTTGCGCAGTGTGACAAGCAAAAAAGATTGGAGTGATAGCGAGAAATGGCTCCTAATAAAAAATATCAAAACCTTTGCGTCTTGAGACTTTGCACGAAATAAAAAAACCCGACATCACTATCGGGTTTTTTAATTATATAAACAGAAGATTAGGCTACATTGTGCTCGTCTTCAATTCTTTTGTGTTCGGCATTAGAAATCGTATCGACAAGAACTGGTGTGGCGATGAATAATGATGAATAAGTTCCGACGATAATACCGATCAACATGGCGAATATAAAACCTCTGATCGATTCACCACCAAAAATGAACATGATCAACAACACTAAAATCATCGTCAATGACGTGTTGATTGTT
>JACMOK010000161.1 GCA_014378065.1 Flavobacterium sp. | reverse complement strand
ATTGCGATTGTTTTAAAATTTTTCATTGGTAATTTTTCTAGTTAATGATTAAATGGTGATAAATAATTCTTCGTTTGATTTTCTGACTTTTTTGTAATGCTGTGTGTCGTCTTCAATGTGGCGGTATCCCACTGTTGCGACAACCGTGCCAGTAAGATTTAATTTGTCCAACCCTAGAATCTTATTGAATTGCGTCGCGTCATACCCTTCCATCGGACAAACATCTATTTTTAATTCTGCAGCGGCGTTAATCAAGTTTCCTAAGGCAAGGTATGTTTGTTTTTCTGTCCATATTTTTTTTGCCTCTTCCGACATTGGGTTAAGCGCATTTTTCATATAATCGCTGTAACCATCAAGTGCTCCAGTGGGTAAGCCTCTTGTATTTGTTGCATTTGATATGTATTTGTTAACATCTTCATCTCCCACGGTAGTTTGGCTTGCAAAAACAATCAAGTGGGACGCATCAACAATTTGACTTTGCCCGTAGGCAGCAGCTTGCAGTGTTAATCTCACTTCTGGATTTTCTACAATCAGTATTTTGTATAATTGTAATCCGTAAGAAGAAACGCTTAATCTCACAGCCTCTTTAAGGAAGTTTAAATCTGCTTCAGACACTTTTTTGGTAGCGTCAAATTTTTTGGTGGAATAACGCCAGTTTTGTTTTTCTAAAAAGCTACTCATCGTTTTTATAATTATTGATTTCTAAATTTTTCTAATAAATAATTTAATTGTTCTAGTTCTTGTTCGTCTAAATTTTTAGCGAATTTCTGTTCATGTTCAATTACTTTAGGATCCAATTCGGTTAAAATTGCCAATCCTTTTTTGGTGATCTGCACTTCAATTTTTCTTCTATTTTCTGGGCAGACTGCACGTGTTACAAACTCTTTTAACAACAGTTTATCAACCAATCTGGTAGTATTGCTTGTTTTTGCCAACATTCGCTCTTGTATGACAAACATATTAGCCGGGCAGCCTTTTTGTCCTCTCAAAATCCGAAGCACATTAAATTGTTCGCTAGACAAATCATGCGGCTTTAAAATTTCGCTAAAACTGTCATTGATTACGTTTTGGGTGTAGATTATATTAAGCACTACTTTTTTTGAAATTCCCATTTTTACAGTTGATTTGACCGCCTCCTCTATTTTCATATTTGTAATGGTGAAATTTGTAGAAACAAATGTAACAGTTTTATTAATTTGTATATACAAACGAGTATTAAATTTTTGTTAAGAAATTTGGTAAGTATTTTAGTTGGTTATGAATGAAATTGTTAGTTTTGAAAAAAAATTTATATGGACTTGAAACAAGCCGATTGGATGAGCCAATTAGAAATTGATCAGAACGCGATTGTTTTGGATGTGAGAACAGAAGAAGAATGTCAGGACGGAATGATACCTAACGCCATCCACATTGATATTTATAACGGGCAAGAATTTATCAACGCGCTGGAACAACTAGACCATTTAAAAAACTATTATGTGTACTGCAAAGCGGGCGGAAGAAGTGGTCAGGCGTGTCAGCTAATGAATCAATTGGGTTTTGAGAATACGTATAATTTGATTGGCGGCATGATGAACTGGAATGGGGCAGTAGTGCCACCGGAAAGAGATTAACTTACTTTTATTTATGAAATTCTTAATTTTCTACTGATAACGTATTAGAAATCTTTTGTTTTTTTAACCCAGTGAGATTTTAAAAACAAGAGATTGTCTTTAAGATCAATGACATCACTGTAAAATAAAATTCGTGAAAAATTCTCTGGATTTCTGCCAACAACAGCAGAATTTTAATACTGATTTAAAATACCAATGCCAATTAAACTATCAAAAAAGAACTGATGCCAGAAGCAGTCGTCAAGAAGAAATATAAATTAATTAATAATTTTCGTTTCTTAAAAAGATTAATTCTATTACATGTGGATGATAATTTTGCGGTCTTTAAAAATACAAAGATCTTTTTTCAGACCAATGATTTCTTTTGACCATTAACTTGTCTGGTTATTTTCAATTATTTCCGCTAATAAAACGTTCGTTATTTAAATCAAAAAATCCGTGTCGGTAGCGATACGGATTTTATGGACTTCACGGACAAAATCTCGAACCAGTTAATAAAAGACTTAGAAATACTATCTAGTTTCAAACGATACATTTCAAGTCATTAGGTTGGATAGACATTTTGGAAAATATTTGTTCTTCCTTATAGCGGCAAACTTACTCAATTGTTTTTTTTAGATATGTAATTATTTTGTTGTACAAGAGTTTTTCGTCAATGGGTTTGGATATATAATCATTCATTCTAACAGCTTTGCATTTTTCAACATCTACAGTGGTAACATCTGCTGTAAGGGCGATAATGGGAATTTTAGAATTCATAGTATTACGAATATATTCTGTGGCCTCAAAGCCATTCATTTCAGGCATTTGTAAATCCATCAAAATAATATCGTAATTGTTTTGTTGTAATTTTTCTATGGCAATTTTTCCATTATCAGCAAAATCAAATTCAAAACCAAAATCTATAAGTATTGTTTTCATTAAAAGCTGATTCAGCGCAATGTCTTCAACAATAAGAACCTTAACATTTTTTATTGATAGTGGTGCTGTTGTTAATGATGATGATGTTGATGATGAGGATATTGTTGTTGTTAATTTTTTAAAGTTCAAAATAAAACTAAAAGTTGATCCTACATCTATTTTACTTTGCACGTTAACGCTACCTCCCTGTGATTCTACCAATTGTTTAACAATAGCAAGTCCCAAGCCAGTTCCTCCATATATTCTTGTGTTTTCATCAGATACTTGTCTAAAATCATCAAAAACATGTTCAATTTTATTCTTAGAAATACCAATTCCTGTATCTTTTACAGCAAATTCTAAAGTTATATTTTCAGTATCTTCTTTAAGCAAACGAACACTTAAAGTTATTTTTCCTTTAGCTGTAAATTTTACAGCATTGCTTAATAGGTTTAAAATTATCTGACGCAAACGCATCGGGTCACCTTCTAAAACTTCAGGAATAGTAAGGTCATACTCTGAAACTAAATTTAAATTTTTTTCCTGTAATTTATTTTCAAACACTTGAATCATGCTGGAAATGGAGGATATTAAATTAAATGGTATTTGCTCAAAAGTCATTTTTCCGGCATCTACTTTAGCAAGGTCAAGTATATCATTTATCAAAACGAGCAAAGCATCACCCGATACTTTAATTGCGTTTATGTATTCTTTTTGTTTTGTATTTAAATCTGTTTTTAATACCACATTGGTAAATCCGATAATCGAATTCATTGGCGTGCGAATTTCATGACTCATGTTTGACAAAAATTGCTGCTTTGCTTTTACAGCATCCTCAGCTATTTGTGCTGCAGTTTCTGCTTTACTTATGGCTTCTTTCTGTTGCAGAATTGCATTTTTTAGTGCATTTTCAGTTTGGCGTTGCTCAGTAATATCAGTATGTACGCCAACCCATTCAAGTATATGCCCTTCAGAATCTAAAGAAGGAATTGCTCGAATAGAAAAATTTCCCCAGTTTCCGTTTTTCAATCGCACGCGGTGCTCAAAAATAAAGTTCTTGCTCTCGCTAACGGCTTCGTTCCAAGCGTCAATTGTAGGTTGAGCGTCATCAGGATGAATAGCATTTGCCCATCCAAAGCCTTGATACTCTTCGTAACTTTGGCCAGTAAGTGAAGCCCAAGCTAACTGTTCTCCTGTCATTTCACCACTTGCACTGTTAGTCCATAAAATCCCTTGAACAGCAGCAATAGCTCCCTCAAACCGTTGCTCATTTTTTTCAATTTTTTTGCGCTCATTAACCTGCTCCGTAATTTCATGACCTAAACACATCACACCCGAAACCGCACCCTCGGAGT
>JACMOK010000160.1 GCA_014378065.1 Flavobacterium sp. | reverse complement strand
TTCAATCCTTGGAACTCATTCACATATTTTTTTCGGCTGCCATAATTTCCCAAAGTTCTTACCATTTCAGCCAGTTCGTCGTTGCTCGTGGTAACGGCACCGGCATCGCCTAAAGCACCCAAATTTTTACCGGGATAAAAACTAAAACCCGCCGCATCGCCTAAAGCTCCGGTTTTAATTCCGTTCCATTCGGCGCCAATAGCCTGGGCATTGTCTTCAATAATTTTTAGATTGTATTTTTTGGCTAACGCAACAAGCGAATGGCTCCAACAAACCTGACCGTAGAGATGCACCACCATGATGGCTTTGGTTTTGGCAGTAATATGCTTTTCGATTAAGTCGATATCGAGGTTGTAGTTCACATTATCCGGCTCTACCAAAATTGGTTTTAAATGATTGTCTGAAATTGCCAACACGGAAGCAATATAAGTGTTGGCCGGAACGATCACCTCGTCGCCTTCACTCATGACACCCAATTCTATGTACGCCTTGAGAATCAGTCGCAACGCGTCCAAACCATTAGCTACCCCGATGGCATGTGAAGCCCCAACATAGCTGGCCAACTTATTTTCAAAATCGCCGAGCCGCTCTCCCATCAAAAACCAACCCGAATCTATAACTGTCGCGGCGGCTTGTTTGAGTTCCTCAGCATATTGTGCATTGATTTTTTGAAGATCTAAAAATTTAATCATTACTTTGAATTTTTTCTATTTCGCTTTCGGTTAACTTTCGCAGCAACTTTGCAGGCGTTCCGCCTAAAACAGAATAATTTGGAAAAGAACTATTTACAAAACTATTGGCCGCCACCACGCAGTATTTTCCGAGGCTGACATTGGGCATAATAACGACGCTGGCACCAATCCAACAATGATCGCCAATAGTCACTTCGCCTTTTAGAATTGGAAAAATTTGCTGCATCGCTACCGAGGCATTCGGACCCGAGCCCGACATCAAGTTAACGTTTTGTGCAAAACTGACATAGCTCCCAATAATTACTTTTGCATTGAATCCTTCTATAATAGAATTCAATCCGAAATAACAATTAGTTCCCACTTCAAGCAGGTGTTCCGCTGAGCCGAAAATTTTTACACCACCGGCAATTTTAGTAAAATCCCCGATTCTTACGTTATTGATACTTGCATCTTTTTCTATAGCAATGTCTTTCCCCAACTGAATGTTTGCAATAATCATAAAGCAGTATTATTAGATTTTAAAAATTCTTGCATGCAATAAAAAAAATATTGAATGTCTGATTCGGTTAAATTTTGGTGGCTCGGAATAAAAAAAGCATCCTCGCCATAAAAAACGCTATTTTGAATGCCGTGCCTGTTGAAAAATAGTTTCAACGCATTGAGGTCTTTTACCACACCGTTATTATGAAGCAAAAGAGAGGAAGGCACCGTCGCATCGTTCGTCTCAAACCGTTCGGTAAAACCTAATGATGTAAAAAGCGAAAGCGAAAATTCGTAATTATTTTTGCGTTGTAGGAGCAATTCGTTTTCCTGAATTAAATAATGGGAAACAATGTTTTGAATATAATGAATTTGCTCCTCCTTTAAACTGGTTTTAGAAAGCGGCTTTTTCCTAGAGGAAACCAGTAATCCGCCCAGCTGCATCGGAAAAAATTTCGGAAAACTGTAAATTGCATAATCCCCGTATTGCCCTAAATTTTCAATTGAATCCTGACTAAAAAAGGTGGTGCAACAATCTTCAATAATCGGCAAACCCGTTTGTATTAATTTTTCCATTCCGGGATGCGGATAGCCAAATTCATGGTTGACAAAGAGGATTTTGGTTTCGGGGAGAATTTCACGATTCCAACAACAAAATTTTTCAATTTGCCGCGTCACACACGAGCTGATATAAAAGTTTTCTGAAGTGGTCAGTATGGTAACCAAATCATTTTTGTCCAGATTATAACTTTCGAGTGCCAGTTGAATGGCTTCCCTTCCGTTGTAAGTGTACTGCCAGTTTCCAGCTCCAAAACGCCGGTTTAAATAATCCTTGGCACTTTCGTTTGGCGGCAGATTATTATTGAATTCCATATCTGCCGTTTGAAATGGGCTGATGCGGCAGGCAGGCATTAAAAAAGGATCTGGTTGCAACACAAACATCAGTTCAATTTTTTGAAAAATTCAGTTTTTATATTGATTTCACATCCTATGCTTTCCTTAAATTCGCAGAGGCCATAATTTGGAATTGTATTCTCGGTTGAGGGACCAATATCCACCATTTTAATTCCTTGTTTTTTATAATATTGGAACAGTTCGTAGGAAAGGAAATTCATCGTTTTGTATTCTGAAAACTGAGGCAAGTCGCCCCAATATACCACTTGTACTACATCGTCGGCCACATGAAAAATTAACGCTGCGCCGATAGCATCACTCTGCTTCCTAACTACAAAAAAATCAACTAGAATAACGGTTGCCGTTTCTTCCACTTGCGCCCATGTCATGCGGAGTGGGAATCCTCTTTCTTTTCGGTTTTGAGCAATCACTTCATAAGCTTGCTGTCCGTTTTGAGTGGCTAGTTTTTCAAAAATTAAATCAGATTTAAATGCTTTTTTTAAATTTTTCTTGGCGTTGTACCAAATGATACTTTGGTAATTGTCATCAAATTTCGCTGTCGGAAACTGATAATTCAATTCAATATTAACCTTATCAAAACCCGCTCTGACCAAACAATTATCAAGCTTATTTAAAAAATTTGGATTGTAAAAAAAAGAAGGCGGTACGATTTTGATACCGTCAAAATTTTTTGTTTTTGCCCAATGGTTCAATGCTACTAAAGCGGTATCAATTTGCTGCAATCGCAAATCATCGCTACTACTTTCAAAACCTCCAAAAGGAGCCGAGAAAGGTGCATTCAAGATGTTGTTGCGAACCCCAAAAATAATTCCAAGTCGAATTTTAGTATCTTTAAACACAAGGTAAAAAACTTCTTCGCATTTGTAAGCATTGAGGGCATTAAAGGTTGCCGTATTAAAAAAATGATACGGTTTAGGAAAAACTTCGGTGTAATCATCCGCTGTTACTTCAACGACTTCCATTCGACGAAATTTTCATAGTTTCTAAAGTAATCCTTTTCATCGTATTCGTGAGAGGCTAAGACAAAACAAATCGATCCGCTCGAAAAATTATCGAGTTCCCGCCACAAACCTGCGGGCATGTAAACCCCAATATTGGGTCGCGATAGATGGAACGTTCTTTTCACCTTTCCGTCATCGACAATCAAATCGAAACTGCCACTCAGCGCGACGATGAGTTGCTGTAAATCTTTATGTCCGTGACCGCCGCGGCTGAAACCTCCGGGAATGTCGTATAAATAATAGATCCTACTCACCTCAAAAGGCACTTCAATTCCATTACTCACAGAAGTTAAGTTGCCATTCAACTGGTGGTTTTTAGGTAAGGTGATTACGGAACAATCAAAAACTGTCGATTTTTGCATGTTATTTCAAGTTTTTAAATTGTTCGTAATTTCGGATGTAATCGGATTCGGAGAATTCGGAATCTGATAGATGTACCGAAACCGAATTGGTCGAGAAATTTTCGAGATGGCGCCAATGCAAAGGCGGAATATACAATCCGAAATAGGACCGATTTAAACAAAATTTAGATTCGATGCCGTCCGGATCCACTACAATAATATCCAGACTTCCGCTGAGGACAATAATGACTTCCTGCTGATTTATAAACGCATGCCCACCTCTTTTTTCGCCGCCCGGAACGTCATAAATCCAAAATACCCTTTGAATCACAAAAGGAATCTGATCTGAATTCTGAAGAAAAGATAAATTGCCTCTCGCGTCAGTAATTTTTGGCAATTGAATCAGCGTTGGTTTTGAAAAATCAGTAAGTTGTTCCATTCTGGTTACAATACAATTAAAATTTGGAGTGCTTTATTGGTACTGACCTTCATAATATTTTTGATAATTGCCGTTAGTTACATTTTGTAACCATGCTGAATTTTCAAGATACCAGTCAATGGTGTGTTCTAATCCTTCTTCAAAAGTCACAGAAGGTCGCCATCCAAGTTCTTTACTGATTTTGTTGGCGTCAATGGCATAGCGCAAATCATGGCCCGGACGGTCCTTCACGTA
>JACMOK010000159.1 GCA_014378065.1 Flavobacterium sp. | reverse complement strand
TTTGTTTAAAATAACTTTGGATAATTATTTATATGGAGAAGGAATGAATTAGGACTTAATACTTTTTGATTTCAAAATTCTCACCATCAAAAACACCATAGGTAAAATACGTAATCCAGTCACCTAGATTCACATATTCGGAATTTTCTCCTACGGTTATTTTCATAGGCAAGTGACGGTGTCCAAAAATAAGGTAATTGTAATGTTTGGTTTCCAGTTTTCTTTTGGAATAGAGAATCAGCCATTCATTGTCTTCACCAAGAAAGGTCACATCTTCATCACCAGAAATGAGTTTGTTTTTTACCGAAAGGTATTGTGCCAGTTTCACGCCAATATCCGGATGAAGCCATCTGAATAACCATTTAAAAAACGGATTTGTAAATATTTTTTTCATGCGTTTGTATCCTAAATCGCTAGGGCCTTTTCCGTCACCGTGGCCAATTAGGAATGTTTTATCCCCAAAAGTGTATTCTTGATTATCATGAAACACGGGAATATTAAGTTCTTTCTGGAAATAATCGGCCATCCACAAATCATGGTTTCCCACAAAGAAGTAAATTGGAATTCCGCTGTCTCGGATTTCGGCGAGTTTGCCTAAAATACGGATAAACCCTTTTGGGACTACAGTTTTATATTCGAACCAAAAATCAAATAAATCGCCCAATAGAAAAATAGCTTCAGCATCTCCTTTTACCTCGTCGAGCCAAGCCACAAATTTTTGTTCTCTTGGAAAACTCAATTCAGGTGTTGGTGCACCAAAATGCTGATCGGAGGCGAAATATATTTTTTTATTATTGGGTAATTGCATGGAGTTACAGTATGGATTTCAAATTATCGCTGGCAAACCATTCGGCGAATGAAGAATCAGTTTCTTGTAATTTTAACGAAAAAAGTGAAATTCCGTCCGGTAATCGGCTGATGATTCTTTGCGAAAAATCAACTACCATGTTTTCGCTCGTTGGTTGGTATTCTACTAAAATAACGTGGTGTCCGCGGGTAATTAATTCGTTTGCCAATTCAATATGCGGCGTTGTTCCGTTGAAAACCGTTGCATGATCAAATTGATCGACTATTTCTTCTTTTACAATTTTTTTTAAATCTGTGAAGTCAATCACCATTCCAAATTTCACATTGGAACGATCTGTTATTGGAGTTCCAATTACCGTTACTGACAATTTATAACTATGTCCGTGGACATTTTTACATTTCCCGTCATAGCCGTATAAGGCGTGTCCGGTTTCGAAACTAAATTGTTTAGTAATTCTGATATTGCTCATCGGAGTTTAATTTTGGTGCAAATTTAGCAAATTGATATGAGAAATGAGATGTAAATCTTGGCATTTGGATTCCAAAGAAGTCTAGCCCTGTTTGAAACGAAAATCCTTTTTATTTTTTCTTTAAAAATAAAAAGATTGAAGTGAAAAGCAGGAAATAGCTCCTAAAAAAAATGGTTAAAAATTACTTTTTAAATTGAGACAACGCTTTTTTGGTAAAATCTGACAACACCAATTTACCCGTAATCGCGGCACGTTCCAACAACAATGTGTCCCAATGTTGCGTTCCTTCCCAAAAAACCTTTTTCATCTCCAATAAAGCTTCTGGATTGTAATTGGATAATTTATCAGTAAAATCAACTATTGCGACATCTAATGCTTCGATTGTTTCAAAAATATTGGCATATAATCCTTTGGTTGCGGCCCAATCAGCAGTTTTCCATTCGTGAGCTGCCAGCGTCATTTCGGTCATCGCCGTTTTTCCTATTTTCTTTGAAACGACAGGTTCTATTACAAAGGGACCAATTCCGATAGCCAATTCTGATAAT
>JACMOK010000158.1 GCA_014378065.1 Flavobacterium sp. | reverse complement strand
TTTCAAATACTTTGTAATTTCGTTTGCCATTGCCATCACTCATTGTACTACGAGCGGGGCTTTTTTTTAGCCCTATATCGGTTATGAATTCCTGGGTATTTCCTAATCCTAGACTTATCATTCTTAAAGACAAACACTTGTTCAACTGTCCGAACATCATCGAGACCAACTGATCTTTGGTTTTGTATGCTGAACAATGTTTGTCCGATAAATTCTTGTCAATTACGGTAGTCAATAAGTGATTCGGGATTAAATTTAGTACTTATCCAAATATTGGGGTCTTTAATTTTTTTCCTACTTTTGCTCAAAGGGTCATATCTTATTTTTTTGAAATTCACATTCCAAAATTAGGAAATACAAACCCTTTTTTGTATGTTATTAGTTCGGACAGTTATGATATTTTTTAACAAATTCTATAGACCTAGGAAGCGACCCTTTTAAATTTGAATATTCCTATGTCCATTTATCAGTGTGTTTTACAATAAAATCATCTTTTAAAAGATAATATTTTGAAATCAAATTTGTAAAAAGTTTTGGATTTTACGTGGATATTTTAATTATGGTTGTCCTATTACTCTCAGTTATGAGCTTGTTTGTAATACTTAAAGTGTTAGTAACATTGGGTATCAGGCTATTTTGTGGTAATCGGATTAGTTGTTTATTTTTATCCATAGGTTTAGCTTTCTATTTGAAGAGTTAGGCTTTGTAGTTCTTGTTCGAGTTGGGTTTTGGTTTCGTTAAAATAAATATCCCAATCTTCAATGGTATTAATGGTCGAGAACGTTTCACTTTCTTTTATATTGATAATTTCTTTTTCGAGTTGTTGCAGTTTTTGGCGTAGTTTTTCAACTATTACTTTCAGTTGTTCTTTTTCGGAAATCGTGTCTGATTGTGAACAGAAAGAGTTTACTGTTTGCAAATCTTTTAGAATACGTTTGACTTTCTCCAGATCGTGCTGGTCGTAAGCTTCTTTGAGTTCAATAAACACTTTTTGTTCTTCGTCTTTTTGTTCTTCGGTTACTTTATCAGGATGGCAAAGCGTAGAGGCTTTACGGAAATTGTTTTTGAGTTCTTTGCGTTCGTCTTCATTAAGTTCAAACTGGTGTTTGTCTTTTTCATTTTCAAACTGCTCGTTATAGTGATTGAAATCATCTTCAGCTTCTTGCGCTTTTTTATCGTAGTCTTTGTATTTTATTTTACGAAGTTTCAGGATTTCTAATATAATTTCACCTAGCTCACTGGTGTGTCGGTGTTGAAAATCAGACAAAAGTTTTTCTAATTCAATCTTTTCGTTATCAAACGCATTGAGTTGGTTTTCCAGCGTTTTAATTTCTAATTTCAAACCAGCTATTTCGGGGTCTTTCCAAATCGATAACTGTTGGTAGGAATTAATGAATATTTGAATTTTAGCAATAGCCATCAAGTATTCTTTTTGGACAATTGCATCAATAATTGTTTTAATGTCTTCATTAAAATTGTATTGAATTAACTTGACTGTCCCACTTTTTAAGTCTTCAATGTCTTCGAGGATAATAAAGTTTTTTAAGGTTTCAAGACGTTTAATGATTTTTTCAAGAGGAAAATCATTTTCAATCTTGGGTACATCAGGGTAGTATTTGTTTTTAATTTGGATGAACTCTGTTACAAATTGTTCAGCAAGGGAAGTGTCATTATAATTTATAACTATGTTTTCAAAATTGTTTTCAGCTTTGTAACTCCAATTATAAGAACCTGTTATTATGGTATTGTAATCAATCATACAAAATTTGTTATGCATCAAATCAGTATCGCCGTTACCAATTTTATAGACTTTTCCACTTTGGTTTTGTAGCTACTCAAAATTAATAGATGAATTATTGTTAATCTCATCATTTGAAATTATGAGATGTATCATACAGCCTTATCGGGCTTTCTTAACCAATGTCTCATAGATGTTTCTATTGGTAAACCAATCAACAGCTATATAAATTGATTTTTGTGCTTTCTCAATTTCTTCTTGAATTCGATTAGCAATATTCTCGAAAACAGCTTCTGTTTGCATTGATTTATTTTTTTTCGAATGAATGAAATTGTAACGGTTGTTTTGGTTTTTTATTTGTTTTTCCGCTCAAATAAAAACACCAATCTTTCGACTGGTGTTTGCTGTCAGTTTTAATTGTAACGAGCGTAACTTATTAACGAGCGGGTTTTATGAAATTTATTATTCCCTTCCTTTTTCCATTTTTCCAAATTCATTAGTAGGATGCAGCCATTTATTTTTACCTTATTCTTTGGGTATTTCTTTATGAGTTTCTATTGCAGATTTAAAATCAGTTTGACTCTGATTCCTAAATACTAATTTTCCATCAAATGCATCAATCAAAACGATGCTGTCGGTAGTGATTTTTCCTGAGAGAATTTCTTTGGATAATTCATTGAGAACGTCTCTTTGTATCACACGTTTTACTGGTCTAGCACCAAATTGCGGATCATAGCCTTTCTCAGTTAGATATTCAATCGCTTCTGGTGTAGCATCCAAAGTGATACCTTGCAAAGCCAACATTTTTTTGACACTTTTCAGTTGCAATCCTACGATTTGAGCGATATTAGCATTGGTAAGCGGAGTAAACATCACGATTTCGTCAATACGATTGATGAATTCGGGACGAACGGTTTGCTTCAACAAGCCCAAAACTTCCACTTTGGCAGCTTCGGTAGCTGCTTCAATTCCACCTTTTAAGTTCTCAAATTTCTCATGTATAATCTGGCTCCCCATATTCGAAGTCATAATGATAATCGTGTTTTTGAAATCGGCCAAACGCCCTTTGTTGTCCGTCAAACGCCCTTCGTCCAAGACTTGCAGCAAAATATTAAACGTATCGGGATGCGCTTTTTCGATCTCATCCAACAGAATCACGGAGTAGGGTTTCCTACGTACGGCTTCGGTCAATTGCCCGCCTTCGTCATAGCCTACATATCCTGGAGGCGCACCCACCAAACGGCTCACGCTGTGGCGTTCTTGGTATTCGCTCATATCAATTCGGGTCATCGCGTTTTCATCGTCGAATAAATATTCGGCTAAGGCTTTGGCCAATTCGGTTTTTCCGACACCCGTTGTTCCCAAGAAAAGGAATGTTCCCACGGGTTTTTTCATATCCTGCAATCCGGCGCGACTTCTACGCACGGCATCGCTCACGGCTTCAATCGCTTCTTCCTGACCCACAACCCGTTTGTGCAATTCGTCTTCGAGTTTCAAGAGTTTTTCTCTTTCGCCTTGCAGCATTTTCATCACGGGAATTCCAGTCCATTTGGCCACGACTTCGGCGATATCTTCGCGGGTTACTTCTTCTTTTATCAACGAAGTTCCCCCTTTTTGATCTTCGGCCAATTGTTTTTGGAACCCATTCAATCGTTCTTGGGCTTCTTTTATTTTTCCGTAACGAATTTCGGCCACTTTTCCGTAATCGCCTTCGCGTTCGGCACGTTCGGCTTCGTATTTGAAGTCTTCGATTTCGGTTTTCACGGCTTGAATGTTATCGACTACATCTTTCTCAGATTTCCATTTGGCGAAGATTTCGTTTCGGTCTTCTTTGAGGTTGGCCAAATCCATTCCCAAAGCTTTGAGTTTGTTTTCATCTTTTTCGCGTTTGATGGCAGCAATTTCAATTTCCAATTGCATTACTTTTCGATCCAAAACATCGAGTTCTTCGGGTTTCGAATTGATTTCCATTCGGATTTTCGAAGCGGCTTCGTCCATCAAATCGATGGCTTTATCCGGCAAAAATCGGTTGGTAATATAACGTTGCGATAATTCGACTGCCGCAATAATTGCATCGTCTTTTATCTGAACTTTGTGGTGTGTTTCGTATTTGTCTTTGATTCCACGAAGGATGGAAATCGCACTTTCGGTATCGGGTTCTTCAATGATAATTTTTTGAAAACGACGTTCTAATGCTTTGTCTTTTTCAAAATATTTTTGGTATTCGTCTAATGTGGTTGCGCCGATAGCACGCAATTCGCCACGAGCCAAAGCCGGTTTCAGAATATTCGCCGCATCCATCGCACCTTCGCCACCACCAGCACCAACAAGTGTGTGGATTTCGTCAATGAAAAGCACAATATCACCTTCGGCAGCAGTCACTTCTTTCACGACTGATTTCAAGCGCTCTTCGAATTCTCCTTTGTATTTGGCACCCGCAATAAGTGCGCCCATATCGAGCGAAAAAACGATTTTGTCTTTCAGGTTTTCGGGAACGTCGCCATCTACGATTCGGTGTGCCAATCCTTCGGCGATGGCAGTTTTACCAACGCCAGGTTCTCCGACTAACATCGGATTGTTTTTGGTTCGACGTGTTAATATTTGCAAAACCCTACGAATTTCCTCGTCACGACCAATTACCGGATCAAGTTTGCCTGACCGGGCTAATTCATTGAGGTTTCGGGCGTATTTGTTCAAGGAATTATAGGTTTCTTCGGCAGAAGCTGAAGTTACTCGTTCGCCTTTTCGAAGTTCGTCAATGGCGGCTTTTAACCCTTTTTCGGTGACGCCTTGGTCTTTTAAGATTTGGGCTACCTTGCTTTTGGCACCAAAAATAGCCAAGATTAAATGCTCGATAGAAACGAATTCATCGTTCATTTTTTGTGCTATAATTTCAGCTTCGTTAAGCGTGGTTCCAGCAGTTCTAGAAAATTGAATTTCGCCACCAGAAACCTTCGGAAAGCTCTGAATGGTGCTGTCTAAAATTTGTTGGAACAACGGAACATTTACATTTAGTTTTTTTAAAATAAAAGGAGCAACATTTTCATCGACTTCAAAAATGGCCTTAAAAATATGTTCGTTTTCTATTTGTTGTTGTCCAAAACTTTGTGCCAATTGCTGTGAAAGCTGAATGGCTTCCTGCGATTTGATCGTAAATTTATTGATGTTCATTTTACTTTTTTTTTAAAGTTGAATGTGTTCCTCACCCCAGCCCTCTCCAAAGGAGAGGGAGTAGAGGACATTTAATTATTTTTAATTTTTAATTCGTAATTTTTAATTGATTAGAATATCTTTGACAAATAATCGTCAAATGGTGTTCCAATACTAAAGTTAATTAGAATAAGTGATAATTAGCTTTTTACGAATGACAGAATGACACAAAATAAGACATAATGAGTGTGTTTTCAAATCTTTTCGGAAGTTCCGAAAAACAAGACAATTCTAACAGTAAAATTAATTGGATTCTATTGACAGAATTGGGTCAATTAAATGAGATTATTTCAGTTTCTAATGAACAAGCAGTTGTAATTTTCAAACACAGCACCCGTTGCATTGTAAGCCGTACCGCTTTGAAACAATTTGAAAACGAGTTTGATGCAGCCACGTTTCAAGTCAACGTTTCTATGTATTTTTTGGATTTATTAGCGCATCGAGATATTTCAAATGAAATTGCGAGTCGTTTTGGAGTTCATCATCAATCGCCGCAGTTGCTTTTGATTAAAGGCGGAAAATCGGTTTATGATGTTTCCCATAGCGATATTGATGCTGGGGAATTGAAAACAAAAGTGTACTCAATCTTTATCATTTTTTAAAAATAGTCAATATAGAAAATAGCAGCAATGAAAATAAATAATTTGTTAATAGCAGCAGTACTAAGTGTTCAATTATTATCGTCTTGCACAGCAACTCGAATTACGGAAGTTAAACCCTATAATAGTTCCGAATTTCTTTTTGGCACGAATAAAACAGCATTGCTAGTAAGCAGTGATGAAGTATTGGTAAACGAATTTGCCAAAACATTTAGCAAAAAGTTTAAACAAAAAGTAGATTTTATTCAGCAGTTTGATAGTCTATTTGCAATTAGGTTGAAAAACGAGAATATTTTTGGAGAAATTAAATACGACAAATCATTAGAATTGGTTTCCAATGATACTTTCGAATTCAATCAGGAGCAACAAAAAAAAGTAGATTCTTTTTTTACAAATACAACTGCCGATTATTTGATTAGAATTACGGATTATGAAATTACAAACAGCATTCAAGGGAATCAAGGTATGATGATGCCAATGGCTGGAGGTGGTATGGGAATGACTGGAGGCGGTCAAAGTGAAAGTTGTATTGTAAATTCTCATTTTCAGATTTACGATATAAAAACACGAAAAAAAGTACTAGATTTTGTATCAAAAGGAAGTGCAGCCGTCGGTCTTTTTGCATTTGAGCAAGCACTTACTAATGCCATTGGCAACTCCATCAAAAATTCAGCGATTTATCTTAAAACAGGGAATATTAAATTCTAGGTTAAATACCTTATTGTAAAAACCGCAAATTCGCAAATTAAAGATTAAATCTAATTTGCGAATTTGCGGTTTATTTTTTTGTTTTAAAAAGTTAAAAAGCCAATTTCATTTTGGCTGCAATTTCCCCCAAACAGAGGTTGTTAATGCTTCCTTCGTGAGTGTGTTTGGTTTCTTTTGGAGATTGAAATGTTCCATTTTCTAGTTGTTCGGCAACGGCTTTATAGGCATCTCTAAAAGGCATTCCAGCAACTACCATTTCATTTAAAGTATCAACAGTAAATAGATAATCGTATTTTTTATCAGCCAGAATATTATCTTTTACTTTGATGTCTTTGATAGAGAAAATAGCAATATCCAAACAGGCTTTCAGGTTTTGAATCGCAGGAAATAATCCTTCTTTCAACAATTGTAAATCTCGGTGGTATCCGCTTGGCAAATTGTTGGTGATTAAAGTAATTTCGTACGGTAAGGATTGAATCTTGTTGCATTTTCCACGAATCAATTCAAAGACATCTGGGTTTTTCTTGTGAGGCATAATGCTGGAGCCTGTCGTTAAATGAGCAGGCAAAGTGATGAAATCAAAATTCTGACTCATATACAAACAAACGTCCATCGAAAATTTTGCCAAGGTTGCTGCCACGCTACTCATCGCAAAGGCAACTGTTTTTTCGGATTTTCCTCGGCTCATTTGGGCTGCAACAGAATTGTATTTCAAGGTTTCAAAACCTAATTCTTCTGTAGTAAATGTTCTGTTGATTGGGAAGGAGCTTCCGTAACCTGCAGCGGAACCTAATGGGTTTTGGTCCACAATTTTCAGGGCAGCGTTCAACATTGTGATGTCGTCAATCAAGGTTTCAGCATAAGCAGAAAACCACATTCCGAAAGAGGAAGGCATCGCAATTTGTAAGTGCGTATACCCTGGTAAGAGCACGTTTTGGTGTTTCTCTGCCGATTCCATCAACAAGTCGAAAAGAGTTCGTACTTGCAATTTAAATTCGGTTACGACATCTTTTAGGTACAAATTAACGTCGACCAAAACTTGGTCATTTCGAGAACGTGCCGTGTGGATTTTCTTTCCTGCATCACCTAGTTTTATGGTTAGCAGATATTCAATTTTGGAATGTACATCTTCGAAACTGTCTTCAATTTGAAAATCCCCTTTTTCAACTTCGATGATGATGTCTTCCAAAGCCAAAACCAAAGAAATAGTTTCTGATTCGGTTAAAAGTCCAATTTGCCCTAGCATTTTGGCGTGAGCAATAGAACCCAAAGCATCGTATTTTGCCAAAACTAAGTCTAGTTCTCGGTCGTTTCCAACGGTGAAATGTTCTATTTGTTTATCTGTAGGTATTCCTTTTTCCCAAAGTTTCATAGGTGTATTTTTATTTTGTATTTGGCAGGGACAAGTCGCGACTTGTCCTTACTAATTAATTTTCGAAAAAATCAGTCAGTATTTTGATATAGATTTGAATTCCCTCTTCTATTTCGTTGATATATATAAATTCGTCAGCCGAATGGGAACGTAAACTTTCTCCCGGTCCAAGTTTCAAAGATTTGCAATACAAAACCGATTGATCCGAAAGGGTAGGAGAGCCATAAGTTGTTCTTCCCAAAGCGATTCCTGCTTGTACCAATCCATGCGAAACAGGAATGGACGAAGCATTTAAGTGCATCGAACGTGGTGCAACTTCGGCAGCTACATTTGCTCTTACGGTTTCTAATATTTCAGTATTGTTGTAGCAATCATTCACGCGAATATCGACAACCAAATGGCATTCGGCGGGAACGACATTGTGTTGTTTTCCTGCGGTCACTTGGGTTACGGTCATTTTTACTGGACCTAAAACCTCCGATATTTTTTGGAATTGAAAGGTTTTGAACCATTCAATCACGGGCATTGCATTGTAAATTGGATTGTCTGGATTGTTGTGGGCAGCGTGACTTGCCGTGCCTTTTACAACAACATCGAGAACCAACAATCCTTTTTCGGCGACCGCCAATTGCATTAAAGTAGGTTCGCCGACGATGGCACAATCTAGTTCCGGTAAATGCTTCAAAACGCTGTTTAGTCCATTTTTTCCGCTGCTTTCTTCTTCTGCCGAAGCTACTACTACAATATTGTAAGGCAGATTTTCAACGGTATAAAAGTGAGTGAATGCGGCGATTAGTGAAACCAAACAACCTCCAGCATCATTGCTTCCCAAACCAAATAATTTGCCGTCTTCGACAATCGCTTCAAACGGGTTTTTTGTATAACCTTGGTTGGGTTTCACCGTATCGTGGTGCGAATTGAGTAAAAGTGTCGGTTTGGATTTATCAAAATGTTGATTGTAAGCCCAAATGTTATTGTTCTCTCTCTCGAAAGGAATGCTATTTTGTGTAAACCAATTTTCAATTAAAAGCGCTGTTTGCTCTTCTTCACTCGAAAAGGAAGGTGTTTCAATCAACGATTTTAATAGCGCAATGGCTTCATGAGTAAGGGTTTCTATGTTTTTCATAAAGTAATTGTAGTATGCAATGCAGCCTTATTTTGTAACATTCGATGATGACCAATTTTTATTTTCTGAACTCCTTTAGATAAACTATTGAAACAGTTGTCCAATTTTGGAATCATCCCAGAATGAATCGCACCTTCTGCTTTTAATTTTGCGTAAAGAGCCGAATTGATTTGTTCGATTACCGAATTTTCATCCTCAATATCCGTTAGAACTCCTGCTTTTTCGAAGCAATAATTCAAGGTTACTTCAAAAACTTCCGAGGCGGCAATAGCCAATTCACTGGCAATCGTGTCGGCATTCGTATTCAATAATTGACCCTTTTTATCGTGTGTGATGGCACAAAAAACAGGAACAATTCCAATATTTATCAAGGTTTCCAATAATGATGTATTTACTTTTTGTACATCGCCCACAAAACCGTAATCGATGGTGGGATGATTTCTTTTGGTGGATTGAATCAAGTTTCCATCGGCACCCGAAAAACCCATTCCATTGGTATTGTTGGCTTGCAATTGAGCCACTATATTTTTGTTGATTTCGCCAGCATAAATCATTACAACTACATCGAGCATTGGTTGATCTGTAATTCTTCGTCCATCAATCATTTGTGGAGTTAAGCCAATACTTTGCGCCATTTTAGTCGCCGATTTTCCACCACCATGCACCAGAATCTTGTCGCCTTCAATCTTAGAAAAGTCAGAAAGAAACTGCGATAATTCCTTTGGATTATCGATGATGTTTCCGCCGATTTTTATGATGGATAATGGTTTTTTATTTTCCATTTTTATTTTTTTAGTTTTGATAATTTTGGAATGCTACAAGATTTGACAACTTTTTAAAAGTTGTCAAATCTTGTAGCATCTATTTTATGTTTTCTAAAATTTTCTGCAATACTAATTGTGCTGAGTAAGTTCTGTTGTTGGCTTGTTCGATAACAATCGAGTTATCGCTGTCGATCACCTCGTCAGTAACAATTACGTTTCTACGGACCGGCAAACAGTGCATAAATTTAGCATTGTTGGTCAGTTTCATTTTATCGGCATTTACTGTCCAATTCGGATCGGAATTCGTAATCTGACCATATTCTTTGTAATTACTCCAGTTTTTGGCATAAATAAAATCGGCATTCTCAAAAGCTTTATCCTGATCGTATTCGATTATGGAATTTTTCGTGATTTCAGGATTTAGTTCGTATCCTTCTGGATGCGTAATCACAAAAATCATTTCGGTTTGCAATTGCATCATTTCCACAAACGAATTTGGAACTGCTTGAGGCAAAGCTCTAGGATGCGGTGCCCATGTCAAAACGACTTTTGGTCTGTGTGGTGTTTTGTGTTCTTCCATCGTAATGGCATCGGCAAGAGATTGCATTGGATGTCCTGTTGCACTTTCCATATTGACAATTGGCACTGTGGCGTGTTTCAAAAATCCTGAAATTACCGTTTCGGCATTGTCTTTATCTTTGTCCACCAATCCTGCAAAAGCTCTAATGGCAATAATGTCTGCGTATTGAGAAACTACAGCTGTGGCTTCCTTGATATGTTCCGAAGCCCCTTGATTCATAATCGCTCCATCTTCGTATTCCAATGTCCAACCTTCGCTGCCAAAGTTCATTACCATCACGTTCATTCCTAAATTTAAGGCTGCTTTTTGGGTACTCAAACGTGTTCTCAAACTAGCATTAAAGAACAACATTACTAGTGTTTTGTTCTTGCCTAATTTTTTATTTTTAAGCGGATTCTTTTTGATTTTTAACGCTTGTTTCACCCATTTGTCGAGTGAATCTATGTTTTGTATGGATATAAAGTTCATTTTTTTATGGTTTAATCGGTTATTTGTTTAATTGGTTAATCGAGTTATCGATTAAGCAAAACAACATTTCATACAATTTTGGTAAATTTAATTTCGTTTTTTAAAGCCTTCAAAATAAAATTATCTTCCAGTCCGTTGATAATCCAAGTTTCTATATACGCTGCTTTGGCAATTGCCGCCGAATCAATTTTGGATTGCATTCCGCCGGTTCCGTGAGATGATTTTTTGTCTCCAATTTCTTTTTGCAATTCAGATAAGTCAGTCACTAACTCAATGGTTTCAGGGACTTCGTTATTAATGGATGCTTTAGTGTAAATTCCATTGGTATTCGTGGCAATAATCAGAATGTCAACATTCAATAAAACTGCCGTTAAAGCCGCTAATTTATCATTATCGCCAAACTGAATTTCGTCCGTTGCCACGGTATCATTTTCGTTAATGATTGGAATATAACTATTTTTAACTAAGACATTAATAGTGTTAACGATATTTTCTTTGGTTTTTTCTTTTTCAAAATCAGAATAGGAAAGCAAACATTGTGAGGTATGCAAACCCAAATCGCTAAAATTTTCATTGTAAATCCGCATTAAATGCGGTTGACCAATAGAAGCCAAGGCTTGTTTTACAAAAACATCCTTGTCGTGATTGTCCAGTTTTACAAACTGTTTTGCTGCTGCAATGGCGCCAGAACTTACGATAATAAACTCATATTCATCTTGCAAAGCGGCAATTTGCATTCCAATATCCTCAATCTTTCCTCTCGAAATGTGATTGGTTTCTTTGGTGAGCGTGTTGCTTCCGAGCTTTAATAATATTCTTTTTTTCATTTTTTCACTTCTAACTTCCAACTTTCTACCTAACCTGTCCTTCGCCGTAAATATACCATTTATTCGTAACCAAATGCTGCAATCCAATTGGCCCACGCTGGTGCAATTTGTCGGTGCTTATTGCTAATTCTCCTCCTAAACCAAATTGTCCGCCATCGGTAAATCGGGTGGAAGCATTTTGATACACTGCTGCACAATCTACTTGTTCCATAAATTCTTTGGCAACTTCATCATTTTGTGTAATTATTGAAGCTGAATGTCCACCAGAATATTGGTTGATTTTCGCAATCGCTTCTTCATCAGAATTTACGATTCCAATGACGATTTTATAATTCAAAAACTCTTCGTGCCATATCAAATCCGATTCAATTTGGGGAATATTTGTTGCTTTGGAAAAGCGTTCGTCTCCTAAAACTTCAACATTATATTTCTGCAATTCAGCTACTACTTTAGCGGCAAAATCTTCCCAGTTTTCTAAATTGGAATCAATTAAAACTTTATCCAAAGCATTACAAACGCCTATGTTTGTGGTTTTCCCGTTGATGATAATATCTATTGCTTTATGCAAATCGGCTTCCTTGTTAATATACACAAAATTATTACCACGACCGCTGACAATTACTGGGCAAGTGGCGTGTTTTTTGGTAAAAGCAATCAATTGTTCGCCACCACGAGGCACGATTAAGTCCACTCTTTGTGTTGGATTTTCTAAAAATGCTTGGGTTTCCGCACGATTGTAATTCAAATATTCTACCCAATCTGTAGCAATATCATTTTCTTCCAAGGCTTGATGCCACAATTCGACAATTTTCAAATTCGACAGTAAAGATTCTTTTCCGCCTTTCAATAAAATCTTATTTCCAGATTTGAATGCGATTCCGCCAGCTTCGACTGTTACGTCAGGTCTGGACTCGTAAATAATCATTATCGTTCCAAAAGCGGCTGTTTTGTTTGTAATTTTCAGACCGTTTTCGTGTACAAAATGAAATCGTTCCACACCAACGGGATCTTCTTGGCTTGCCAATTGTTGCATTGACAGAATCATTCCGTTAATTTTAGAATCATCAACCAACAAACGTTTTTTCATAGCCAAATCTTCCCCAGAATAACGGCTCATATCCAGTTGATTAATACTTTTAAGATTGGCTCTTTCTTGTTCTAGAAGTTCTGCCATTTGTTTTAAAACAGCATTCCTTTTTTCTATGGATAATAATGTATTCATTTTTATGATATTTAGTCCCTTGCTCCGCAAAGTCGGAGACTATGCTGAGCAAATACGAGACAGTGTTATAGGTTAATACTCTATCTTAACTAATATGCCATTTTTGAAATGCAGGTCTTTTACCCAAGAATAATGCCACTTTTCTATTGTAATTCCTTCGAGTATTGTAACTGATTTGTCGTATGGCTTACCCCAGGACATTTCACACATTTCTTTAGCCATATCAATTGCAACCTCCTCGCACACTTAAATTACCGAATCTTTCTCCATAAATCGATATGCATTTTTCGCGATGCTTTTTTTCTTTTAATTTTAATAAACTTTTTTCTTTGTTGAGTTCTATTGTTCTTTCTGCTACTTTTAGTTTATTTAATCTTTCACGTTTTAAATAATCTTCCTCGGTTATAAAATATAATTCCCATAGATTAGGATCATAATTCCCATCAGTTCTATTCTCACTATGCCAATTGTTTAATACTATTTTTTGACCAATGTTATTTTTAAAAATGAACTTTGTTTGATTGTCATTTTTAAGTAGATTTATTTCACAAATCCATTTGCTTAAATTAGGAACTATAATTTTTTCCCCAGTAGTTGCATAGATGGCCTCACTTTGGTTTATTGAAATCATTTTTTTTCCATCATATAATTTTTTCATTTTTACAAAGAAAGGAGTGTATGTAAAAAAATCTCCAAGTGTACTTTGGGGTATATAAATTGTATCATGGGTTTTTTTTCTTACAGCAGTAAAAATAAAGTATTCTTGTCGATCATATCTAAAGTTATCATAATCATAATTATTATTATAATAATTAGGTATTTTTTCTATTTTACTCCTTATATCTTCTAGGCTGTTTACATTTATAATTTTGTAATATGAATCTTGAGGTTCTTTTTTATCGATTTCTATTATGTTTACATTTTCTGTTTTTTTTATAGATATAGCTCTGTATTTAGTTGTATATATATCTTCTCCTTTGCTGTTTTTTAAAATCAGACAATTTTTAGAAACTAATTGAATTCCATCATCTGAAAAAGGTAAATAAAAATCAATACCAATATGTCTTTTTAAATTATTTTATCGGAGTTCTTTTAATTTATATCCATCTAATCCTAACCACGAATAATTTGAGTTACAATCTTGTTCTTTTCCATTGTAAAAAACCATTCGGTTAATTTCAAAAAAGGTTCTGGTGCTATCAAGTGGTTTATATGATATAGGAGAAATCACTTCCTCTTTTTTTTCTATTTTACCGTATGTTATTTATGCAAATAATGAATTAAGCGGAAATAAAATAATTATGATTCCATAAATAATTTTCATCTGAGTTGGTTTATTATTAAATCTATTACTGAAAGTGTTCAAATTTATTATTTATCGTATGCGCAAGAACCATCCGGTTTTTGAAATGCTTTAGCAATATTATCTGCTTCATCTTGTGAATCTATACAATAAACTAGCTAATTATAAACACTATGTATTAATGTGTAGATTCCACGTTCTCCAATATATTTATTACCAGAGTTTGTTCTATAACCATTCCAATTTAAATGATCTGCCAAATTTTTACCTGTCATTTTAGTTTCATTTTCTACTAAAAAATTAGATAATCGCCTAATGTATTCTTTTTTTTCTATTTCCATTTTTTTTTTTTTTTTCTATATAAATTGGTTGTTTTTCAAATGTTAATCATCTGCAAAAAAACACTATTGCAGGACGTAGAATCTTACTCATAAAAAGCACATTCTTCCGTGCTCAGCAAAGTCTGAGAATTTGCGGAGCGATTATATTCATTTTTATGATTTTAATTCTGCTAATGATTCTCTCAAAGCAACAATAAAAGTATCGATATCCGCTTTTTTAACGGTTAAAGGCGGTAGGATTCTTAATAAATTTTTGTTGCTGGAACTTCCAGTAAAAATATGCTTTTCCATTATCATTTTCTTTCTTAGTGCACTTACATCAAAATCAAATTCAACCCCAAGCATCAATCCTCTTCCTTTTACTTTTATAATTTCTGGAACCACTTTAATAGCTTCAAAAAAGTATTCGGCTACTGTATTGGCATTGTCCATTAATTTTTCTTTTTCGATAATATCTAAAACCGAAATTCCTGCGGCACAAGCTAAATGGCTTCCACCAAAAGTAGTTCCTAATAAACCGTAACTAGGTTTGAATTTAGGAGAAGTCAAAATGCCACCAATAGGAAAACCATTCCCCATACCTTTTGCCATACAAACAATATCTGGCCTGATGCCGTGGTGTTGATGAGCGAAGAATTTTCCGCTTCGACCATAACCTGATTGTACTTCGTCTAGAATTAACACAACATCGTATTGATTACAAACTTTTTCCAATGCTTGAAAAAATTCAGTTGTTCCTTGGTCTAAACCACCAACTCCTTGAATCGGCTCAATAATTACACTAGCGACATCACCTTTTTTCAGTTCGGCTTCTACCAAATCAATTTGGTTCAACGGTAAAAAAGTAACTACTTGTTGGGCATTCATTGGGGCAACAATCTTTGGATTATCGGTTGTTGCAACCGCAGCTGATGTTCGACCGTGAAAGGCATTTTCAAACGAAATTACTCTTGATTTATTGGTATGAAAAGAAGCCAGTTTCAACGCATTTTCGTTTGCTTCTGCTCCTGAGCTACACAAAAAAAGACTGTATTCTTCTAAACCAGATAATTTGCCTAGTTTATCTGCTAATTCTACCTGTAATGGATTTAGTATCGCATTTGAGTAAAAACTCAAATTATCCAATTGCGCTTTTACTTTTGC
>JACMOK010000028.1 GCA_014378065.1 Flavobacterium sp. | reverse complement strand
TGCGCCTCTAATTTGGGCATCGTTCCGATCTGCTCGTCTTTTTCATTAACTAGAATGACATTTTCTTCTTTCATGATGATTTTGGCTTGTCAAAAGTACAAAAACTTCGCAATATTAGAATCGTTTAACATCGCAATATGACTTTTTTTTTGATTTGAGACGAACGCTGTTGGCTAAATAGTTAAAAAAAATTATAATTTTGCGACAGCCTTTTCAAATTACTTATAATAGCTACCGATTCTTTAAACCGATACCTGTATATGCTCTTTAATTCTCTGTCTTTTGCGATTTTCCTTCCCATCGTTTTTGCTTTGTATTGGTTTGCAGCAAACCGGAACTTAAAACTCCAGAATATTTTATTGTTGGTTTCGAGCTATTTTTTCTATGCTTGTTGGGATTACCGATTCTTGTTCCTTTTGATTTTTTCAACGCTATTGGACTATTTTACTG
The DNA here is from genome assembly GCA_014378065.1 of Flavobacterium sp. GTDB lineage: Bacteria > Bacteroidota > Bacteroidia > Flavobacteriales > Flavobacteriaceae > Flavobacterium. The sequence continues at coordinate 2,301 of JACMOK010000028.1, read as the reverse complement.
GCATCAAAATGCACGAAGCCGCCAACGAAAAAATGAAGAAATTTTGGTTTTGGCTGAGTATCACTATCAATTTGGGTTTTTTGGGGGTGTTTAAATATTATAATTTTTTTGTGGCCTCTTTTGCAGATGGACTTTCGCAATTTGGAATTGAAAGACAATTTTCTGCCTTACAAATTATACTACCGGTTGGCATATCATTTTATACCTTCCACGGCTTGTCTTATGTGATTGATATTTATAAAGGAAAAATCAATCCAGAACGGAATTTCATTGACTATTCGGTATTTGTGAGTTTCTTTCCTTTACTAGTGGCCGGACCTATTGAGCGGGCGACCCATCTTTTACCACAAATTCAAAGAAAACGCGAATTCGATTCCGCCAAAGCCATTGATGGTTTGCGTCAGATTTTATGGGGGCTTTTCAAGAAACTCGTCATCGCCGACAATTGTGCCGAATACGCCAATTATGCGTTTAATAATTCGGATGATCTATCAGGCAGTACCCTTATTGTTGGAGTATTGTTCTTTACTTTTCAAATTTATGGCGATTTTTCAGGCTATTCCGATATTGCTTTAGGAACGGCTCGGCTTTTCGGGATTGATTTGCTTCGAAACTTTGCCTTTCCCTTTTTCTCTAGAGATACCGCTGAATATTGGCGCCGTTGGCATATTTCACTCTCTTCATGGTTCAAAGATTACTTGTACATTCCACTTGGCGGAAGCAGCGGCGGTACTTGGATGAAAGTCAGAAATACACTGATCATTTTTTTAGTCAGTGGGTTTTGGCATGGAGCGAATTGGACCTACATCATTTGGGGTTTACTCAATGCACTGTATATCATTCCATCAATTCTATTTAACACAAACCGAAGCAATTTAGACATTGTGGCCAAAGGCAGAATTTTTGCCACACCAAAAGAAATATACCACATCCTGACCACTTTCAGCTTGACTGTTTTTGCCTTTATTTTTTTCAGAGCCAACAACCTTACCCATGCGCTAAGCTATATCCGAGAAATTTTTTCGTCCTCTACTTTTACAAAACCTGAAGGGATTCGCAATGAAGTGGTTTGGTTGCTCATCGTTTTTGTCATCATCGAATGGCTCGGAAGAGAAAATCAATATGCAATTGAAAAAATGGGATTGAAATGGCCGATATTGCTGCGATTGTCATTTTATTATTTGATTCTATTGGTCATTTTTATGTATGCTGTTTCGAGTCAGCAATTTATTTATTTTCAATTTTAAAAAAATGAAGAAATTTTTAATTCAATTCCTTTTATTCCTGACTCCAATTGTTTTAATTGCTTATTCAGCAGACGTTTTTATTTCTACCTATTTAAAAAAATCGAATGGTTTTGTAAAAGGGGAATTTACGGTTTGGAACGACTTGTATGACCAGAAAGTGAATTCGAAAATTTTGATTATGGGAAGTTCACGTGCTTGGGTTCACCTTGATGCTAAAATGATCAGCGACAGCCTTAAAACGTCGGCTTATAATTTGGGCATTGACGGCCATAATTTTTGTATGCAAAACTACCGCTTGCTTTTGGCCAAGAGACAAGAAGTGCAGCCCAAAGTCATCATCCAATCGATTGATGTTTTTACTTTGGAGAAAAGGGTCGACTTGTTTTACCCCGACCAATTTCTGCCTTATATGCTGGGTAACGACGAGCTCGAGCAGGTAACTCAAAGCTTTATCGGATTCAAACATGCTGATTTTCACGTGCCGTTGCTTCGCTATTATGGCAAAGGAAAAGCAGTGGTAGAGGCAATGAAAATGGCGTTCGGCGCTAAAAATCAACCCACGCGCATCAAAGGTTTTCAAGGTCAGGAACAAGGTTGGAATAGTGATTTGGATGTCGCAAAAAGCAAAATGGGTTCTTACACCGTCAAGTTGGATCCCACCACGGTTCGGATTTTTGAAGACTATTTGAAAGAATGTCAAAAAAAGAAGATCAAAGTCGTGTTTGTCTATTGCCCAGAATATATTGAAGGCCAGAATTTTATCGCCAACAGAACTGAGATGATGGCAGTCTATTCAAAATGGAGTAAAGCCTATGACATTCCGTTTTTTGATTATTCCAATGATCCCATTTCGTATCAAAAAAAATATTTTTACAATTCGCTTCACATGAATAAACCAGGAGCTACTTATTTTACTTCTAAATTTATTCAGGATTTAAAAGGCTTGGACATCGCCTTGAACTAGAAGTTCGCGCCCCTACTTCACCTCTTCTTGACCCAAACACAGCCCTACTTGCCAAACATTTGTTAATTGATTCCAAAATGTAAACTAACG
>JACMOK010000157.1 GCA_014378065.1 Flavobacterium sp. | reverse complement strand
CCAGCCAATCGGTCTCGAATTTCACCACCCGAACCAGTGGCGGCACCGTTAAAAGGTTCGACAGTGGTAGGAAAATTATGTGTTTCGGCCTTTAACGAAATCACCGAATCAAAGTTTTTGGTCTCGTAAAAATCGGGTTTCTCAGCCGATCTTGGAGCGAACTGCTGCACTAAGGGTCCGGCGACAAAGGCAACATTGTCTTTATAGGCAGAAACAATGGTATTCGGATTTTCTGCAGCCGTGTTTTTGATCATTTTAAATAAAGACAACTCTTTTTTTACCCCATCAATTACAAATACGCCATTAAAAATTTTGTGTCGGCAGTGTTCCGAATTGACTTGAGAAAAGCCGAAAACCTCGGAATCGGTTAATTTTCTACCCAACTTTGTGGCTAAATTGTTTAGGTATTCAATTTCTTCTGCACTCAGCGCCAACCCTTCTTTTTGATTGTAGTTTGCGATATCGGCAACTTCCAAAATCGCTTCGGGTTGCATTTTAATTTTAAAAATATCTTGATGAAGTTCTGCATATTTTTGGGAAAGCATAGGGTCAAAATCCGTAAATTGTGAGTGAACATGCTTAAATTCTTCAATCCGAACAATACCGGCAATACCCATATTTTGCGTAATTTCCACTGCATTCGTACTCCATGGTGTAATCATGCTGGCGCGTGGGCCAATAAAAAAATCCGTCAGGACGGATTTTTCTATTTGAGGGGCACCTGCAAAAAGCCAATTCAGTTTTGAGATATTTTCTGTCGAAAGTCTGCTTTGCGTCTGAACTACAAAAACTATAGTGTTCTCGTTTCCGAAAAAATGAATCATTGTGTTTTTTTTAGTTGTTGTTGTCTGGACAAATTTAGTTTAAAAAACCAAAAACGGCAAGTTTCATTCAGCAGGACTTTTTAACAATTATTGCGGAAAAGCGGCGCTTTGATAGGCTCCTAAATCTGGCGGAGTAGTTCTTGGAATTCCTAAAATATCGCTGAAAGTATTTCCTGACAAATAAAATGGGTCGCCCTTTGCAGCGGCAAATGATTCTGGAGCAATGTTTAATTTATTTCGATTTGCATTAAAAAAATCGGGATCTTCATTTTTCTTATTCCCATCTGATTCATTTCGTAATTGATAGTAGAAAGGATCGTCTTCAACGCCGGTCCCAGCATCTCTAAACTTAACCAAACAGTTTCTAAAATCAGTAGTGAAGGGCACACTAGTATCACTAGAATGATTTAAAAACAGCTCTACATTGTTGTTGCCATAAATGATACTGTTGCGGAAATTAGCCTGATTCAGCGCACTGAAACTAATCGATTGGTCGGGATTTTCCTCGAAATTACTGAGTTGAACGCAAACTTGTTTCGGACTACCCCAATTGTTGTTGAAAGTACAGTGCGTAAACTCATAACTGCCTCCAACCGCCGCCAAACAAGCTTGACCGGCTAAATTAATAACCAAATTGGCACTTGTAATGATTGCTGTTCTAGCTAAAATGCCAACATTGGACGAGTTATAAATTTGAGAATTATTAATATTTAATGGTGCGTTCTCTACTAACAAACCTACCGTGGCATTTTTTAGCGTTAAATGGTTAATGTTATTGTTAATACTGCCTTGTCTTAGCCAAACGGTTCCCCACTGGCCGGGTGTTTCTTCAAAACTTGGTTCCAAGCGGTCGCCCTCGAATGTAACTTCATTTTCTAGGGGATTTTGATTATTGGTTGAGGTTGTTCCGTTAATAATTAAAGTTCCGCCTGGTTGTGCGATAAGTCCGGAATCGGCGTGGAAGTAAACCTTCGCTCCTGGATCAACAATCAATGTTTTGGTATCGGGAATGCCCGCGTAACCATAAATAACGTAAGGTTTGTCTTTTGTAAAATGCAATTCGTCACCATGAATGGGATCATTTTCGTTCAACTCAAAACCATTAATGTCAATGGATTCACCTTGTCCGTTATTTCCTAAATACAGCGTTTCTCTGGTGCCGTTGGCATAAATTTCCGGATATAGAAAAATGGCGTCTTGAATTAAGGTAACAAGATTTACTTTTTGAATTCCGTTGATCGACTCAAACTGGATTTCATCGGTATATAAAAAGTCTGTCGGACTGGCATCGGCAATATTTGCGGTCGTTTCTATGAAAATAAATAAACTGTCTTTGGCTAAAAGTTCTACATTGGGAAAAATCTTTCCATCGCCTTGCCCGCTATTGTCGGCATCTACACCCGTCAAACCGTCAATCATCAAACGGTATTTTGAATCAGGTCTCAATAACTTAACCGAGGGAATTGTAATGTCTTTGCTGCTGCGGTTGTAAACTTTAAGCATGTAAGTACTCGAGCCAATATCGCTAAAAACGGTATCTAAATAAACGGTTTGTTTGGAGAACTCTAAATTTCCTGGACTCGGAATTGTGTCAAAGTCTTTTCTGCAAGAGCTCATAGAAACAAGAATTCCGATTAAGAAGATATAAATGGCTTTAGACATGGTGTTGAATTTTTGTAAAAATAGTAAAAATTGTTTTCTGTATGCTGATTTGTTTGTTTCAAAACGTATAAATTTAAAAATTAGTCTGTCATTTAATTATATGTTATTTTTACCTAAAAATTAAGCTAATGAGTTTCGATAGAGAAAAAACAATTGCACAGTGCAACGCCTTTTCTAAAAATACGCTGATGGAAACCCTAAACATTGAATTTACAGATGCAGGAGAAGATTTTCTGGTAGCCACGATGCCAGTAAATGGCAGAAACCACCAACCTATGGGCTTACTGCATGGTGGCGCTAGTGTGGCTTTAGCAGAAAGTGTGGGCAGTGCAGCTTCAATGTTGTTTGTTGATCCGCGAGAAAATGAAATTAGAGGGATAGAAATTTCGGCCAATCATTTAAAAGCCAAAAAAGATGGCACGGTGACCGGAACCGCCCGAATTATTCACAAAGGCAGAAGCATTCATCTGTGGGAAATCAGGATTACAGATGAAGAGAACAACTTAATTTCACTATGCAAACTGACCAATATGGTGTTGCCAAAAATTAAAGCGTAATGGTGGCCATGGAACAAAAATCGATGCAGTCTGTTGTAGAGAATGCAAAATTGCAATTCGAACAAAATTTGCCTTTTGTTCTTTACAACAAGCCCAATTCAAATCGGCTCATTGGTTTTTTTCAGAAAGATTCGCAGTTGCATCTTGTTAGAAATTTTAAGGAGATTGGTTTTGTTTTTGCGCCATTTGATAAACAGAACATTGTACTAATCCCACAAAATCAGTCTGTTTGTTATTGGGCCGAATGTAAAGTTGAAGCTATCTTACAAAATCAATTTTCCCCAACTGAAATTGAAAATCAAGAAGGCAAAGTAGCTTTTGAAAAGCTGGTTAAGGAGGCAATAGATGCTATAGCGACAGGTCTTTTTCAAAAAGTGGTGTTGTCTCGAAAAGAAACAGTTGCTTTGGTTAATTTTGATTTGCTGTCGCTATTCTCAAGATTGCTGAATGAAAATCCGACTGCATTTGCCTATTGCTTTTACCATCCCGAAGTTGGCTTATGGCTCGGCGCTTTTTCTGAGCAATTGGTAAGGATAGCAGGATCGGAAATTCAGACTATGGCAGTTGCAGGGACGCAAATGCCTCGAGAAAATGAAACGGTAGTTTGGGAAAAAAAGGAGCAAGAGGAACAACAATTTGTGTCGGACTTTATTGTAGAAAATCTCAAGAGCGTTGCGTCCAAAATTACGATGTCTGCGTCATACACATTGAGCGCGGGTAAAGTAGCGCATCTCAAAACGGATATACAAGGTATACTGAAGCCGGATTCTGATTTAAAAAAAGTAATTGCAGTATTGCACCCCACGCCTGCGGTCTGCGGATTTCCGAAAGCAAGTGCCAAGCAGTTTATTTTAAAACATGAAGGCTATGATCGTCAGTATTATTCAGGATTTTTTGGAGAATGGAATACCGATTTTGAAACCGCCGAAGAAAGCACTGATTTATATGTAAACCTTCGGTGTATGGAAATAAAAAACAATCAGGCTTTTTTGTATGTGGGCTGCGGCATTACCAAAGACAGTAGTCCAGAAAAAGAGTGGATGGAAACCGTCAATAAATCAATAACCATGAAACGAATCTTAATTACAACAATAAGTTCTAAACAGTAAATGACTATGAAATTAGACATAATTGCGTTCGGCGCGCATCCTGACGATGTAGAATTGGGTTGTGGCGGAACGCTTGCCAAAGAGATTGCGTTAGGCAAAAAGGTAGGAATTATAGATTTGACTCGTGGTGAATTGGGTACGCGTGGCTCTGCTGCCATTCGCGACCAAGAAGCCCACAATGCGGGACAAATTTTAGGAATTAGCTTACGCGAGAACCTAAACATGCGTGATGGCTTTTTTGTGAACGATGAAGAGCACCAGTTGGCCGTTGTTCGAATATTACGAAAATACCAACCAGAAATCGTATTGTGCAATGCCGTCGACGACCGACACATCGATCATGGAAAGGGCAGCAAGTTGGTCTCAGACGCTTGTTTTTTGTCGGGCTTAGTCAAAATACAAACAGAGTATGATGGCACGCAACAAAGTTCGTGGCGGCCCAAAGCGGTGTATCATTTCATTCAATGGAAAATTATTGAACCTGATTTTGTCGTTGATATTACGGGCTACAATGACCAAAAGACTGCCGCCATTTTGGCTTACAGTTCCCAGTTTTATAACCCCAATTCTAAAGAGCCTGAAACGCCAATTGCAACTAAAAACTTTCTAGAAAGTTTGCACTATCGGGCACAAGATTTAGGCCGATTGATCGGTACTGACTATGCGGAAGGATTCACCGCAGAGAGGTATTTGGGCATCAATTGT
>JACMOK010000156.1 GCA_014378065.1 Flavobacterium sp. | reverse complement strand
TCTCACTTTTCCCATCCTTTTTTTGAAATTTCTAAAAAAAGTATATCTTTAGCCAACTAAAAAACCAAAAACCCATTTTATGGAAGACCAAAAACCAGACGATTTTAAAAGAGAATTAGGATTACTTGACGGAACCATGCTTGTGGTGGGTTCTATGATAGGTTCCGGGATATTTATTGTAAGCTCGGATATGGTTCGTCAGTTGGGCTCTGCCGGTTGGCTTATTGCGATGTGGGTGCTTACGGGCACCATTACGGTGATTGCCGCCGTGAGTTATGGCGAGTTGAGCGCGATGTTTCCTAAAGCGGGTGGACAATATGTATACATTAAGGAAGCATACGGAAAATTAGTTGGATTTTTATACGGTTGGAGCTTTTTTGCCGTGATACAAACGGGAACGATTGCCGCAGTGGGTGTGGCTTTTGCTAAATTTGCTGCTTACTTGTACGCGCCTTTGAGTGATAAGAATATTCTATATGAGTTAGGTAGTTTTAAACTCAATGCTGCTCAGATTGTTTCTATTATTACCATTATTCTACTAAGTTATATTAATAGTCGTGGGGTGAAAAACTCTAAGATTTTACAAACGGTTCTTACTGTGATCAAAATTTTGTCGCTGGCTGGTTTGATTATTTTTGGTTTTATGGCAGCTAAAGCTGAGGTTTGGGACGCAAACTGGACCAATGCCTGGACATCACAAGCATTAGATACGACTTCAGGAACTTGGATGCCTATTAGTGGAGTGACATTGATATCAGCCGTTTCTGCAGCCTTAGTAGGTTCCTTGTTCTCCAGTGTGGCTTGGGAAGGGGTGACTTTTATTGCAGGGGAAATAAAAAATCCAAAACGTAATGTAGGATTGAGTTTGTTTTTAGGAACGTTGATTGTGAGTGTGATTTATATTTTGGCTAATATTATGTACTTGGCAGTAGTGCCTTTGTATGATATTGCGACGGCCGAATCCGATCGTGTGGCTGTGGTGGCTTCACAACGTATTTTTGGTTCTATTGGGACTTTAATTATTGCGGTAATGATTATGATTTCGACTTTTGCCTGCAATAATGGTTTGATTATGGCGGGTGCCAGAGTGTATTATACGATGGCGCAAGACGGTGTTTTCTTCAAGAAAGCTGCCGAATTAAATAAAGCGAGTGTTCCTGCTTGGTCTATTTGGGCGCAGTGTATCTGGGCTTCGGCTTTGTGTCTGACAGGGAAATACGGAGATTTACTAGATTTTGTAGTGATTATTGTGTTGATATTTTACATCTTGACCATATTGGGAATCTTTCTTCTTCGCAAGAAATTACCAGATGCTGAAAGACCGTATAGAGCTTTTGGCTATCCATTTTTGCCAGCACTTTATATTGTTGTTGCTAGTGCTATATGCATCGCTTTACTTTATACTAAAACGAGCACGAGTGGTTGGGGTGTTTTGATTATGCTAGTTGGAATACCAATTTACTATTTGACTAAAGCTAAGGAGTAGTTGTTTAAAATTATGAATTATGAGTTATGAATTTGCGGATGTAAATCGTATTTTTAATTAGAGATTTTTTTACGAATCAGTGAAAATCCTTTAAATGCGTTTCATCTGCGTTCCATTCGATACAAAATTAGAAAATGAATACTTAAAAAAAATCCGTTTAATCCGTGTCATCTGTGGCTAAATTTAGAGCAACAGTGCCATTAAAAAAGCAAAAAAAATCCGTCTTGTTGTAAAAACAGACGGATTTTCTATTGAATTCAGGTTGTGTTGCGGTTGTTTTAAATCTACAAATTAATGACTAAAAACTAATAACTAAAAAATTACAACCGCAATATACAACCTGTAAAGGACTGCTAGTAATACGTAAAACGTCTTACTTTAGCAATGTATTTTGCCAATCGGATTACTTGGTGGCTATAACCGTATTCGTTATCGTACCAAATGTATAAGACGATATTCTTTCCATCTTTTGAAACGATAGTTGCGTTACTGTCATAAATAGCAGGTTGTGGAGTCCCTATTATATCTGAAGAAACTAATTCATTATTCATGGAATATTTTATTTGCTCTACCAGCTCGCCTTCCAAAGCATATTTTTTCATGATAGCATTGATTTCCTGTACCGAAGTGGTTTTGGAAACCTCAAGGTTTAAGACAACCAAAGAGCCATTTGGAACTGGGACCCGAATCGCATTAGAGGTCAGTTTCCCTTCCAATGATGGCAACGCTTTTGCAACAGCACTTCCAGCACCAGTTTCGGTAATCACCATGTTTAAAGCGGCTGCTCTTCCACGACGGTATTTTTTGTGCATGTTGTCTACAAGATTCTGGTCGTTCGTGTACGCATGAATCGTTTCTAGATGTCCTTTGACAACACCTAATGTATCTTCAACAGCTTTTAAGATTGGTGTGATTGCATTTGTAGTACAAGATGCCGCTGAAAAAATATTAATTTCATCCGGATTGTATTCGTTCTGGTTTACACCATGAACAATGTTTGGAACTCCCTTTCCAGGAGCGGTAAGCAATACTTTATCTGTACCTTTAGAAACTAAATGTCTGCTCAAAGCTTCATGTGTCGTAAATGCACCCGTGTTGTCAATTACTAAAGCATTATCGATTCCAAAATGTGTATAATCAATTTCTTCTGGAGCGTTTGCAGTAATGACATGCACGGTAGTTCCATTGATTATCAATGCGTTATTTTCGGGGTCGGCAATTACAGAACCTTGAAAGTCTCCATGTATAGAATCATATCGCAATAAAGAGGCTCTTTTTTCGAGCGAGGTAGCGTCATTTTTATCACGGGTAACAATCGCTCGCAAGCGCAACTGACTTCCTTTTCCAGTTTTAGACATCAGCTCTCTGGCTAGTAGGCGACCAATACGTCCAAAACCATACAAAACAACATCTTTAGGTTGCACTTCCTCTGAGTCTTTTGCGTTTTTTAATTTGTCAATCACAAAATATTTTGCGTCAGGATATTTTTCATCTTCTAAACCATATTCATAGGTTAGCTTGCCAATATCTAATTTTGAAGGTAGCAAGTTCAATTCTAAAACCGCTTTTGCAATTTTAACAGAATCAAATATAGAAATGGGTTTCCCTACAAATTCGGCTGCATATTCATGCAGGTTGATGATGTCACTGACATTTCGGTCAATTAATTGATTGCGAAATAAGACCATCTCAATGGATTTGTCGTACCATAGATCGCTGATGATTTTAATTAGTTTTACTCCCGCGCGTCGCCTGTCGGCTTGAAAAGAAACTTCTTTTTCGTATAAAGTTGTGGTGTTCATGTTGAAAATTTAAGGAAAATAATTTAATGTATTTTTTAAAATTTTGCGCAAAAATACCCAATTCAATCGATTTCGTAAGCTATTTTATGAATTATTTGCAAAATAAAAAGCCACCTTAAATTTTTAAGATGGCTTTAGTTTTCTAAAAGAGTATAGCGTTAGAGAATCACTCGCAGTACTTCACCGTTTTTATTAATCATTTCAATCCTCACGGTTTGGTTATCCTCTTTTTTACTCAAAAGTTTAGACACCGTTTCCACATCAGTGGCTTTCATATTGTCAATGCTCAGAATAATATTCCCTACCAGCTCATCTTCGTATTGTTTCAAACTTTGGCTACTGATGGATTTGATGCGCACTCCATAATCAATTTTGAACTTCTTTTTTTCAGCAGCCTCAATGTTTTCTAATTCAATGCCTTTAAATTCAGTGTTAAAAAATTCATTTTTACTCAGAATTACAGGAATACTTTTCGTTTTGCCGTCTCTTATATACGTTACCAGCACTTTATCGTTGGGTCTTTTTGTGTTGATATATCCGGAAAGATCAGCAAAAGTAGCAACATTCTGTTCGTCTAATTTAATAATAATGTCGCCTTTGGTTAGTCCAGATTTTTCAGCACCTGATTTTTTTGTGACTCTATTAATGTAGAATCCCTGTGTTTGAGAAATCCCCAATTCCTTTGAAGCGGTCCCGTTTAATTCACCACCTTCAACCCCCAGAATTCCACGTTGTACATTCCCAAATTCCATAAGATCCTCAATGATTTTTCGGGCGATGTTAGAAGGAACTGCAAAGGAATAACCTACATAAGAACCGGTCATGGATGAAATCATAGTGTTGATTCCGATCAGTTCACCACGCGTGTTCACTAATGCGCCACCACTGTTTCCGGGATTCACAGCAGCATCTGTTTGTATGAAAGATTGGATTCCGCTGGTGTCTAAATCTCTGGCTTTCGCCGAAACAATTCCGGCGGTTACCGTGGAAGTTAAATTATACGGATTTCCGACTGCCAAAACCCATTCTCCGACTTTTACCGAATCAGAATTGGCAAAAACGGTATAGGGTAATTTCTCTTCCGCGTCAATTTTCAATAAGGCAATATCCATTTTTGAATCGGTTCCAATGAGTTTTGCCTGATATGATTTTTTGTTGTTTAAGGTGATTTCAATTTCAGAAGCACCTTTGATCACGTGATTGTTGGTTACGATATACCCATCTTCCGAAATAATTACTCCGGAGCCCGTTCCAACTTGTTCTTGGGATTGTCCGCCTTTATAACCATAGAAATATTCTAACATAGGATTCGATATTGTTCTTCGCGAAACGTTTTTTACGTGAACAACCGTATGGACTGTTTTTTCTGCAGCCTCAGTAAAATCAATGACATCTGCGGATAATCCTACTTTATTACCATAAGAATTGGATGCCATAGTAGCGACTGAAGTTTTGTCATTAGAAAAATATCCATTAGTATCAAATAATAATTTGTAAGCTCCTAAAGTCATCGCTCCGCTTACCAACGAAACTAAAAATAAAGTTGAAAATTTTTTC
>JACMOK010000155.1 GCA_014378065.1 Flavobacterium sp. | reverse complement strand
TCGATTGACGACAAACAACAGGATGGAGTTGCTAGGAGTGATTGTAGGTTTGGAAAAACTAAAAAACCCAAACACAAAAGTACTCGTTGTTTCCGACTCTAAATATGTAGTGGATTCGGTCGAGAAAAAATGGGTTTTTGGTTGGGAGAAAAAAGGGTTTGCAGGCAAAAAAAATCCGGATTTATGGAAGCGGTTTCTAATGATTTACCGAAAACACCAAGTGGATTTCAAATGGATTAAAGGCCACAACAATCACCGTCAAAATGAACGTTGCGATGAATTGGCGGTGATGGCATCGGTACAACCAAATCTTTCTGCCGACGCATTTTACGAAAAAGAACAATCAAAGTTACGCTAAACAAGTGAGGATTTGATGGACTAGTACAAGGCATGCTATTATTCAAAACTTTTGTAAAGAACCTCTTACTATACTTAGTATTCTTTAGATATTTTTGTAAATCCTACACGAATTACTTCTCTTGCTCCAAAAGTACCTACGCCGTTGTTCGAATACCATGATAGTGCTGAGCCTTCTGAAGTCAACACATCGAGATCTCCATCATGATCGCTATCCGCTGCTTGAACAGATTCCCCGCGAGCGTCTATCGCAGAAACGTCATGTCCGACCGCATAAACACCATTATTATTTTCAAACCAAGCGACTCCCGCATAAGAATTATTTCCACCGTATAGGCTTATTCCGAGAATATCGTTATCGCCATCCCCGTCCATATCTGCAGGATAAACGGCATACATACTGGCAAAAACAGTCAAGTTTTCTAGGGCGAAATTCCCCAGTCCGTTTGTATTTTTAAAGAAATACATACCCCAATTATAACGAGAACCTAATAATATCCATATCGTTATCGCCATCCATGTCTGCGACTTCTAGAGAGGTCAACGAACGATTACCTTCCACGGCGGAAATGATTTGCTCCGGAGCAAATAGCCCCGAACCAAGATTTTTATACCACGAAATTTTATTGGAACTGTAAAAACCGCAAACCAAATCAATATCGCCATCTCCATCCAAATCCTTAGCACGGACGAGTGAAGTGCCAGTAATATTGCTGTTGATGATGTGTTCCAAAAAATTTCCCTGTCCATCAATATTTTCATACCATAAGAACACCGCGTCTTTGGTGCCGGCAATATCCAAATCGCCATCGCCATCAATATCGGCAGGAGCCGCTAAAGGTGTCTGGTTGCCAACCGTGACACTTTCGGTGATGATATGTTCCTTTCCATATAATCCTATTCCATTCACATTTTCAAGCCAGGTCAGTTTCGCATCATTTTGGGAATTGACCAATATATCGCCATCGTTATCGCCATCGAAATCTCCTGTATAGACAAAGTTCGGAAGTTCAACGCTTCTGGCGATGACGAGTTCCCTGCCAAAAGTACCGTTGGCATTATTCTTATACCAAGCTACTTTATCATCATTCTCCGATGCCGATATCAGGTCATTTTTTCCATCTCCATCAAGATCGGCCATGGTTACCGCGCGTACCCCGAATCCTTTATTGGTGATGACTTGCTGAGTTCCGAAGGCTGATGCCCCATTATTGGGGAGCCAACCGATTTCGTTGGTGCTGGTATATATAACGTCGTTGGTAGTGTCATTATTGACGTCGGCCACGAAAACGGCATTGCTGGCGGCAGTATTCGATACGAGTATATTCTCACTGCTAAAATTTCCCAGACCGTCGAGGTTTTTAAACCATGAGATCTGGTTGTCGGTGGCGGTGGCAGACACGTTGTCGATATCGCCGTCATTGTCCATATCCGATGCTACTGTCGAGGTGACTCCGCTTACTGCAGTTGTGATGACGATTGGCACACTGTAAGTGCCATTCCCGTTGTTTTTGAGCCAGGTGATTTTACCATAACCTTCGCTTCCAAGAACAATATCCTGATCGGTATCGCCATCGAGGTCCGCCATCAATAACGATGAGGTTTCAAGAATGCCTGAAACACAGGTAATGACTTGTTCAGCGCCGAACATTCCTGTGCCAAGATTTCGATACCATACCAAAAGGTGGCTGGTGCTGGCTGGGTAAAAACATAAAATATCTAAGTGGCCATCACCATCCATATCGGTGGGCAATACCAACAAATAGGTGTTGCTATTGATTCCCGCTACGAACTGTTGCATTATTTGAAAAGTACGCAAACCGTTCGTGTTTTTATAGACAGTGAAAGAATTGTTTGCTGAAGTTACTACATCAGCGTCGCCATCATTATCAAAATCAGCAATACTCAACGAGGTTCCGACTGGCGAATTGTAGGCACCAGCAATAACCTTTTTTCGTCCAAAATTTCCCAAACCATCCACATTTTCGTAACAATTTAATCCGTGGCCGTTCGCAACAATATCGAAGTCGCCATCGCCATCAATATCGGCGGCCTTCATAAATCGAGGGCCGTAAGTAGTATAAGCGGCGCCCGTAACAATGTTTTCCTGAAATCCGATCTGTGCCGATAATTTGGCGGAACTGGCAATTAATAACAATAAAAGTATTTTTATTTTCATAAATTCAAAAGGTAAAAGTTGTAAACGCTTAGAAAGCATTGTGTACAAAAACATGAAAATTACCTATTGCAAAATTTAAAGATTTAAAAATTCATATATCACAAATTATCCAAACCTTTTGCATCTGTAAAACTTATCAAGTACCTTTGCGCCTTAATTTTAAACGCATCAGATGAACAAATTATTGATTGTTGGAACGGTTGCTTTCGATGCCATTGAGACACCTTTCGGAAAAACAGATAAAATATTAGGTGGCGCGGGAACATACATTGGGATTTCAGCTTCTTTTTTTAATTTGCAATCTGCGATAGTTTCGGTGGTTGGCGATGATTTTCCTCAAGAATATTTAGATTTATTAACGGAGAGAAACATTGACATTTCTGGTTTGGAAATTGTAAAAGGCGGAAAAACATTCTTTTGGAGTGGCAAATATCATAACGATTTGAACTCAAGAGATACATTAGTGACAGAGTTGAATACCTTGGCAGATTTTCAACCCAAGGTGCCCGAGAACTTTAAAAACGCCGACGTCGTAATGCTCGGAAATTTACATCCAATTGTACAAAGCAGCGTCTTAGATCAGATGGAAGTAAAACCAAAATTGGTTGTCTTGGACACGATGAATTTCTGGATGGACTGTGCGCTTCCCGAATTATTGAATGTAATCAAACGAATTGACGTTATCACCATTAACGATGAAGAGGCGCGACAATTATCAGGAGAATATTCTCTGGTTAAAGCCGCGGCGAAGATTCATACAATGGGACCAAAATATGTGGTCATCAAAAAAGGCGAACACGGCGCTCTTTTATTTCACGACAAAGAAGTATTTTTTGCTCCGGCGTTGCCCTTGGAAGAAGTATTTGATCCAACAGGTGCGGGAGATACTTTCGCGGGAGGATTCGCTGGTTATATTACGCAAAGCGAAAACGTTTCTTTTGAAAACATGAAAAACGCGATAATATATGGTTCGAATCTGGCTTCGTTTTGTGTGGAAAAATTCGGCACCGAAAGAATGGTCGACCTTGATAAAAAAGAAGTGGTCGACAGGCTCAAACAATTTAAATCATTGACACAATTTGATATCACCTTATAAAAGTACGCCTCTGAACAGGGGCGTTTTTTAATTAATGTAATGACAACAACAACAACATGAGTGACGCAATCAAACACGAATGTGGCATCGCCCTTTTACGATTAAAAAAACCACTAGAATTCTACAAACAGAAATATGGTTCGGCTTTTTACGGCATACAAAAAATGTACCTGCTTATGGAGAAGCAGCACAACCGTGGTCAAGATGGCGCTGGTTTAGCTTCGATCAAACTCGATGTTGAACCCGGCGAACGATACATCAGCCGCGTTCGCTCTAACGATGCACAGCCGATCCAGGATGTATTTGCCCAAATCAACCATCGGATTAATGAAGAAATGACTTTGCATCCGGAATATACTGATCGGGTCGACTTACAAAAGAAAAACATCCCTTACATCGGAGAATTGTTTTTAGGGCATGTTCGTTATGGAACTTTTGGTAAAAACAATATCGAAAGCGTCCATCCTTTTTTACGCCAAAACAACTGGATGCACAGAAACTTGATTATAGCAGGTAACTTTAACATGACCAATGTGACCGAATTGTTTAATAGCTTGGTAGAATTGGGACAACATCCTAAAGAAATGGCGGATACCGTTACGGTAATGGAAAAAATCGGACATTTTTTAGACGATGAAGTAACAGATTTGTATTTGGAATGTAAAAATAACGGCTTGTCCAAAAGTGAGGCCTCTCCGATAATTGCCGAGAAACTGGAAATTGCAAAAATCCTGCGCCGTGCTTCGAAGGAATGGGATGGCGGTTATGCGATGGCGGGACTTTTTGGTCATGGTGATGCCTTTGTGTTTAGAGATCCTGCGGGCATTCGCCCAGCTTATTTTTACGAAGACGAGGAAATCGTGGTGGTGGCTTCCGAAAGACCGGTAATTCAAACCGTCTTTAATGTCGATTTTGAAATGGTTCAGGAATTGCAGCCGGGTAAAGCACTAATCATAAAAAAAAATGGTACCGTAACCCAAGAGGAAATTATTCCTCCCGCCCCAAAAAAGGCTTGTTCGTTTGAAAGGATTTATTTTTCGCGCGGTAGTGATGCTGAAATTTATCAAGAGCGGAAACAGCTGGGTCGATTAATTCTTCCAGATGTCTTGCAGGCCATAAAAAATGACACCGATAACACTGTTTTTTCTTATATCCCAAATACCGCCGAAACTTCCTTTTACGGAATGGTGGAAGCAGCACAGGATTTTTTAAACCAACGAAAAAATAAATACATACTCGACAACAGAAAGACGTTGACAGCGGAAAAGCTAGAAGAAATCCTTTCCGTGAAAATAAGAACGGAAAAAATTGCGATTAAAGACGCCAAGCTACGCACGTTTATTACAGAAGATAGCAGCCGGGATGATTTGGTTGCGCACGTCTACGATGTGACTTATGGCGTAATCAAACCAACCGACAATCTTGTCATAATCGACGACAGTATTGTTCGTGGAACAACCCTTAAAATGAGCATCATCAAAATGATGGACCGCCTAAAACCGAAAAGTATTGTTGTTGTCTCTTCGGCACCACAAATTCGATATCCAGATTGCTACGGTATTGATATGGCCAAGCTAGAGGGTTTGGTAGCTTTTAGAGCGGCAATGCAATTGTTAAAAGAAAGAGAGTTATACCACATCGTCGATGCGGTATATTTAAAATGTAAAGCGCAGGAAAATCTTAAAGACCATGAAGTGATAAACTTTGTGACAGAAATTTATGCGCCATTTAAGCCCCAAGAAGTATCAGACAAAATTGCAACAATGCTGAGCTCGGCAGAAATCAAAGCAGAAGTCAAAATTATTTTTCAGACTGTCGAAAATTTGCACCAAGCCTGTCCCAAAAATTTAGGGGATTGGTACTTTACTGGAGACTATCCAACGGCAGGCGGAAATCGTGTAGTGAACAAAGCGTTTATGAATTTTTATGAGGGAAAGGACGCTCGCGCCTATTGAAAATTAGTAAATTAGGTATTTTAACGAGTTTTATTGTAGTTCGTCTAATTTATTTGTTAAAAAAGAAACACTCTTATACATTTGGTGAACCATAACATTAGTAGGTTAAGTTTATGGTAGATTTGGGGCAAAAAGGGTGAAAGAAATTTCACCTTTTTTATTTTTATACCATTCCTAAATTAGCATTACACTTCGATCTGCCTACCATTCCAATATATTTCATTCCGTCGCATCATTTACAACATAAAATGCAGTAATTTTAGGTATCATATATTTAACAGGATTAAGTTTATGGTAGATTTGGGGCAAATAAGCGGAAGTAATTCCGCTTATTTATTTTATAAAAAAACCCCAATTAAAATTGAGGCTTATATCAAGAAGTTACAAAAACTATTTTTCCAGCGCATACCGTTTCGCTACCTCTGTCCAATTTACCACATTGAAAAAAGCTTCAATATAGTCAGGACGCCGGTTTTGATAATTCAGATAGTAAGCATGTTCCCAAACATCCATTCCTAAAATTGGGGTGCCTTCGCAGCCCACCTCTGGCATTAATGGATTGTCCTGATTTGGCGTGCCACAAACCTCAAGTTTACCACCTTGTTGAACACATAACCATGCCCAACCCGAACCAAACTGTGTAGCTCCGGCTTTCGAAAACCGTGCTTTAAATTCCTCAAAAGAGCCAAACTCGCTCTCAATTCCGGCTAATAAATCGCCTGTTGGAAGTCCGCCGCCATCAGCAGACATGACCGTCCAAAAAAGATTGTGATTATAATATCCGCCGCCATTGTTGCGAACCGCCGCGTTTTTTTTGTCCAAGTTAATTAAAATATTTTCAATTGTTTTTCCCTCCATGTCAGTGCCCGCAATGGCAGCGTTAAGATTGGTGGTGTATGCATTATGATGTTTGGTGTGGTGAATTTCCATTGTTCGCGCATCAATATGTGGCTCTAATGCATCATAAGCGTAAGGTAATTTTGGTAATTCGAAGGCCATAATATTTTAGTTTTAATGATTTATAAATATTTTATTCAAATTTAAACATTTAACTTTGGAATTGAAAAACTACCCTGTTATAATTTCATTAAAATATAAATTACACAAATTTTCTGAAGCTGTTTCCGGCTATACGTTCCAATCTTTTTTCCGTGCGCTTGCCAGGCAAACGCGCGCCAAAAAGGATTTTCACTGCTATCCGGGCTAGGCTTTACAGTTCGACTTGAAAGTACTGGTACATTATGAAACACATGCAAAGACCCTCTTTTTCTATTTACGATGCTTCTGCTGGTTCTGGAAAAACCTACGCCTTAGTCAAAGAATACCTCAAAATCATACTGACGGCGAGTAAAAACGATGCCTATCGCAACATTCTCGCTATTACCTTTACCAACAAAGCGGTTCATGAAATGAAGAGCCGCATCGTAGACAGTTTGTCCGAGTTTACACAGGAAACTCCAAATCCTAAAGCACAAAATTTAATGCGTGATCTGGTGCAAGAAACGGGACTCTCCAACAATCAAATTCAAATTAAATCGCAACAAATCATCAAGCACATTATTCATAATTATGCTGCCTTTGATATTTCGACCATCGACAAATTTACCCATAGAGTAATCAGGGCATTTGCACATGATTTAAATCTGCCTATGAGCTTTGAAGTTACGCTTGACACGGAAAATCTGTTAACTGAAGCTGTCGACGCCATCATTGCGCGAGCCGGCGAAGATGAAACACTGACCAAATTACTGATTGACTTTACAATGGAAAAAACCGACGACGATAAAAGTTGGGACATTTCTCGAGAAATATTAGAAACAGGCAGGCTGATTCTAAATGAAAACAATCGGGAAGAAATCATGCTGTTCAAAGACAAATCGATAACAGAATTCGGCGTTATAAAAAATAAATTGATCGCTACGTGCCAGACTTTAGAAATTGAAAATGCGGCTTTGGCGGACAGTCTGCTCGTCTTAATTGAATCCAACGGAATTGATCCTAAATCTTTTTCTGGCTCGTACTTTCCCAACCATCTGTTGAGCATCCAACAAAGGAAATTCAATTCCGCCAATAAAACCTATCACGAGTTTGACCATATTAAAATCAATAAAAATACTTCGGACGCCAACAGTATAGAATTGATCGTTCCGCAATTACTTAAAATTTTGGGCATCATTTATAAAAATTTTGAAGAGCGCGATTTTTATAAAGCATTTCTTAAGAATATTACCCCGCTTTCATTACTCAATACGGTAAGCAATGAATTGGCAAAAATTCAGAACGAACAGCAGTTGCTCTCTATTTCAGAGTTTAATGCTATCATCCACAATGAAATTCAAAACCAGCCTGCACCTTTTATCTATGAAAGGTTGGGAAACCGTTACCGCCATTTTTTTATTGATGAGTTTCAAGACACTTCGGAAATGCAGTGGCAGAATCTAATTCCGTTGATCGACAATGCGACTTCTAGTGAAATAGACGGAGAAAAGGGAACTTTGATGATTGTTGGTGATCCCAAACAATCTATTTACCGCTGGCGCGGAGGAAAAGCAGAGCAATTTATCGCGTTGAGTAAAGAGCAAAATCCATTTAGCAATCCTGACAAGAAATTAGAACACCTCGATAAAAATTACCGAAGCTACTCAGAGATTATCGACTTTAACAACCAATTTTTCCAGTTATTATCAACTGAATTTTCGAATGTCGATTACAAAGATCTATATCAAAACCACAGCCATCAGCACAAGAACGAGCAATCGGGCGGGTTTGTCAGCCTAGCTTTTCTTCCAGCCACAGAAAAAACCAGCGATACAGCATTGGACGATGAAACCGCCGATAAAACAGACTTGTACGTTGAGGCAACGCGGCAGATCATTCAAAAAGTAATACAACAAGGGTTCGAATTTAAAGACATTGCCATTTTAACTCGCAAGCGAGACCAAGGGATCGCCATTGCCAACTATTTGACAGAACACCAAATTCCGCTATTGTCTTCTGAAACCTTAATGATTCAGAATGCGACTGAAGTTAGGGTCATTATAAATTTGCTAAAATATTTAAATAACGGGGCAGATTTGCAGGCGAAGGCGCATTTGCTGCAATATATGGCGGGACACAATCAGCATCAAATTCCGGTTCACGATTTCATTGCACAAGGGATGGGAAAAATAAAGGAATCTGATTTCGAAAACTGGCTTTGTGAATGCAACAGCAAAAGTTCAAAACCGTTTTCATTCCAAAATTTGAGAAAGAAATCGTTGTATGAAATTGTTGAACGCATTATTTCAATATTTATCAATCCTGAAAACAACAATGCTTATGTGCAATATTTTCTCGATATTGTTTTAGAGCGGGACATTCGCAACCAAGCCGGAATTGCAGATTTTCTAATTTTTTGGGAGAAGAATGCCTCGAAATTCAGTATTCCGTCTCAAGAAGGAAATAATGCGGTGCGAATCATGACAATACACAAGTCAAAGGGACTCGAGTTTCCTGTCGTCATTTTGCCATTTGCCGAGGAAGATTACAACCGCAAACCCAAGAACAAATTGTGGCTCAATGCTGAAGAAAACACAATCGGATTGCCAAAAGTTTTGATAGACAATACCAGCGCGGTGGCGGGTTTCGGGATTGAAGCATTAACCGTCTACGAACAAAAAAAGCAAGAAGAGTTATTAGACAACATCAATGTGTTATATGTAGCCTTAACCCGAGCGGAAGAACAGTTGTATGTCGTGTCAAAACTTTTACAACCCAAGAAAGACGGGCTCTACCCTTATAATATGGCCTCACTGTTTATAAAGTATTTGATATATCAAGGTGTTTTCAGAGAGGACCAATTGACTTATGACTTCGGTGATTGCCAAAAAAAGTCACCCGGCAGAGTGCATGTTGATAAGTCAAAAAAAATCGAATTGATTAAGGAAATTTTGAATCCACAAAACATAAAGATTGCCCAAAAAGAATCCCTGATGTGGGGAACAAATCAACAAGAAGCGATTGAATATGGCAATTTAATACATGAAATTTTATCTTTTGTCAAAATCAAGGAAGATATTGACAGTGCTGTCAAGAAGGCGATCGAAAACGGTCTAATTGCTTTAAATCAAAAAGAATCAGTGGATAAAACAATACGACAAATTGTAAATCACGCAGAACTTCAGCCATATTTTTCAGCTAATTTTGAGATTCTTAACGAGCATGTCATTATTCAGCAAGAAGGAAAAATGGTCAAACCAGACCGCATCGTGATAACCCCAACAAACGAAGTTTATCTATTAGATTATAAAACCGGTTCGCACCAAAGCAAATACGAGCAACAATTGACAAACTATCAACGGGCGATAGAAAAAATGGGCTACAGCGTAACAAAAATGGCGTTGTTATATGTTGGAGAACAAATCAAAATAGTAAATTTGTAGCAACTGATTACTCAATGTTAATTCAATAAACAATTATGTACGGTAAAATCCAACAGCACTTGCAAGCAGAACTTCAGACTTTAGAAGATAATGGAATATTTAAAAAAGAAAGGATTATCACTTCTGCGCAAGGAGCAGAGATAACAATTGACAGCGGTGAAACTGTTTTAAATTTTTGCGCCAATAATTATTTAGGCCTTTCTTCTCATCCCGAAGTCATACAAGCTGCCAAAGATGCGTTAGATACCCATGGGTTTGGGATGTCCTCAGTACGCTTTATTTGTGGAACTCAAGACATACACATAACTTTGGAGAAAAAAATATCTGAATTTTATCAGACTGAGGATACCATTTTATATGCCGCTGCTTTTGACGCTAATGGAGGCGTTTTTGAACCTTTATTGGGCGAACATGACGCAATTATTTCGGATAGTCTAAATCATGCTTCTATTATTGACGGGGTTCGGTTGTGTAAAGCAACACGTTATCGATATGAAAATAGTAACATGGACGATTTAGAGCAGCAACTCGTCAAGGCAAATGAAGCAGGAACTCGGTTCAAATTAATTGTTACTGATGGCGTCTTCTCTATGGATGGGGTAGTGGCGCCTTTGGATAAAATTTGTGATTTGGCTGCAAAATATGACGCCATGGTGATGGTAGATGAATGTCATGCAGCAGGATTTATAGGCTCTACCGGAAAAGGGACTCTTGAAGCCAAAGGAGTAATGGGAAAAGTGGACATTATTACGGGAACGTTAGGAAAAGCGCTAGGGGGTGCCATGGGCGGCTATACTACCGGAAAAAAAGAAATTATAGCATTATTAAGACAGCGTTCACGACCCTATTTATTTTCTAATTCTTTAGCTCCTGCGATAGTGGGTGCTTCAATTAAAGTTTTTGAACTGTTGGAAAAAGACACTACCTTACGGGATCAGTTAGAATGGAATACCCAATATTTTAAAGAACAAATGAAAAAGGCGGGGTTTGATATAGTTTCCGGCGATTCTGCCATTGTTCCAGTAATGCTATACGATTCTAAACTCGCGCAAACAATGGCAGACGAATTATTAAAAAAAGGTATTTATGTTGTTGGATTCTTTTTCCCCGTGGTGCCCAAGGATAAGGCGAGAATTAGAGTTCAAATCTCAGCGGCACATACCAAAGCCCATCTAGACAAGGCTATTGATGCCTTTAAACTTGTAGGTAAAGCTTTAAATGTTATATAATTCCCATTTTAAGCCCCATTTGACGGTTTTTTTTAACATTTCGTTTTGTAGTTAAAAAATTACTTGTTACTTTTGTGGCATAAAAATATTGTAATCTAACAAAATTTAAGTATGAAACATCTTAACAAATTATTTGCTGCTCTCTTTCTGTTTATTGGACTAAGTTCACAGGCACAGGATAGCGACAACCCATGGGCTATAACCTTTGGAACAAATGCTGTAGACACTAGAATTAGTGCTGCATCTAAATTAGAAGATCAAATTTCTCAGTATTTTAATGTAAAGAGCAACTGGAATATTCTTCCTTCTGTTTCTTACATAAATGTATCTAGAAATGTTGGCGGAAGTTTTTCATTCGGTGTTACCGGATCGATTAACAAAATCAAAAGATTTGTTCTACCTCGTACAACGATACCAGGTGATTATATGGTAGTAAATCCGGGAGATTTGACTTACTACGGTGCAGATGGAGTTATCAAATATAGCTTTATGAAAGGCTTAGGATGGAAAGTGATTGATCCGTCCATCCACGTTGGTGGAGGTTATACATGGCTTGGCGATGCTAGTTATGGAACAGCAAATGGAGGTCTAGGATTAACTTTCTGGTTTACCGAAATGGTAGGTTTGTCACTGCAATCGACTTACAAATATTCATTTGACAATGCCGATGAAAGAGGCGGACCTAGTAATGTGCCAAATCACATGCAACATTTTGCTGGTTTGACTTTCAAATTTGGCGGAAAAGATACAGATGGTGATGGGATTTATGACAAAAACGATGCATGTCCTCTTGTTGCAGGATTGAAGCAATTTCAAGGTTGTCCTGACACCGACGGTGACGGAATTATTGACGGAAGCGATTCTTGTCCAGATGTAGCTGGTTTACCTGAATTTCAAGGTTGCCCCGATACGGATGGTGATGGTATAGCTGATAAAGATGATGCTTGCCCAGAAGTTGCTGGTCCAAAAGCGTTGAATGGTTGTCCAGATGCTGACGGAGACGGAATCGCTGACAAAGATGATAAATGTCCACAAGTGAAAGGACCGAAAGAAAATGCAGGTTGTCCTTGGCCAGATACAGATGGAGATGGCGTTTTAGATAAAGACGACAGATGTCCAGATGTCAAAGGTACTGTTGCTAACAATGGTTGTCCTGAAATCTCAGAAGAGCAAATCATGAAATTGAACGCTTACGCTAAAACAATTTTATTCAACAGTGGTAAAGCTACTTTCCAACAACAAACTTATCCAGTATTACAGTCAATTGTTGCAATCCTAAAAGAATATCCTTCTTCTAGATTTAGTATTGAAGGTCATACGGACAGTGATGGTAAAGATGCTGCCAACCAAAAATTATCTGAAGACAGAGCTGGTGCGGTTAGAAACTATTTAACTGAAAACGGAATTGCTGCCGAAAGATTATCATCAGTAGGTTTTGGTGAAGCCAAACCAATTGATACAAATAAAACTAAAAAAGGAAAAGCCAACAACCGTAGAGTTGAGGTGAAATTAGTGAAATAATTATTCTTTAAAATAATTTCAGAAAACGCCCCGATTTATCGGGGCGTTTTTTTATTTTTATAATATGACAGATAGTTCATTTTTAGATAAAATAGCAAATGTTCTCATTGAAAATTATGCGGCAGTATTACCCGATATTACAGTTATACTGCCCAACAAAAGGGCTAAAATCTTTCTGATTGAGGCCTTAAAAAAGAAAGTGAAAAATAACATTTTTGCTCCGAAGATTATTAGTATTGAAGATTTTGTTCAGGATATAGCTTGTATTAGATCAATTGATCCGATCGCTTTATTATTTGAATTTTATGAAGTGTACCAATGTATTACCCCAAAAGTAAAGCAACAGTCTTTTGAGTTGTTTGCCAATTGGGCAAAAACGTTGTTACAAGACTTTAACGAAATCGATCGTTATCTTTTAGATCCAGCTCATGTGCTCTCTTATCTTAAAGACATCGAAGATATTAAACGCTGGGGTATAGAAGTGGAAGATAAAACACAATTACTCGAAAACTATATTGATTTCTGGAAATTACTTCCGAACTATTACCAATCACTCTACAATCATTTATTTGTTAAAAAAATCGGTTACCAAGGATTAATCTACCGTGAAGCTGTAAAGAACCTGAGCCAGTTTACCGAGAGCACAGCGGAAAACGAGTTTTTATTTATAGGCTTTAATGCGTTGAATGCTGCGGAAGAGCATATTGTGCAGCATCTCATCGCAGAAGGTAAAGGTAAAATATATTGGGACGCAGATCAAACCTTTGTTAATGATGCGTTTCACGACGCGGGCCTCTTTGCAAGGCGCTTCAAGGAGACTTGGCAACACTATAAGCAAAACTCTTTTAAATGGATTGTAGACGATTTTTCCAAACAAAAAAACATTCAAGTGATAGGCACTCCAAAAACCATCGGACAAGCCAAAATTGCTGGAGGTATTATTAAAAAAATAACCGATACAAATCCGAATGGCCGATTAGACAAAGTAGCCATCGTTTTAGGAGATGAAAATCTATTAATTCCATTGCTCTATTCCTTACCCGCAACGGTTGGAAGTTTAAATATAACGATGGGTTATTCGGGTAAAAACAATCCTGCACAAATTTTAATCGCTAAGTTTTTTAAAATGCACACCAACGTGCTATCGCGAAAAAATGCGGGTTACGTAATGTATTATAAGGATATCCTTGAAATCTTAACCCACGCGTTAATTGAACCTTATGCCAAAACAGCTAATCTTGTCACGAAAATAAATCAAAGCAACTACACATTTATCACCCATAAAAAGTTGTTTGAACTCAACGACAACCCGAGCGATTTGTTTGTATTATTATTCAAGAAGTGGGATGGTGGAGCCATCCATGTTTTGGAAACTGTTTCAAAATTGCTGATAACCATAAAATCCAATTTAAGCAACGACAATGAAGAGGAAAAAATCACAAAAGCTTTTGTTTATGCCATCTTTAAAGTAATTAATAAATTAAAAAGTTATTATTCAGAACGCCAGCATATTCATAACATAGAAACTCTTTATGCCATTTATAAACAAATTGTTGACTTGGCCGAAGTTTCTTTTGAAGGCGAGCCGCTCAACGGCCTTCAAATAATGGGAGTTTTAGAAAGTCGTGTCCTCGATTTTGAAACTGTGATAATTACTTCTATGAATGAAGGAAAATTTCCGGCAGGAAAATCGCAGAATTCTTTTATTCCTTATGATGTCAAGCGCGAATTGGGTTTACCCACGTTCAAAGAAAAAGATGCAATTTATACCTATCATTTCTATCATTTATTACAAAGGGCCAAAAACATTTATTTGCTTTACAATACCGAAAGCGAAGGACTCGATGCAGGAGAGAAAAGCCGTTTTATCACCCAATTGGAAGTTGAGCAGCAACCCAATCACAACTTATCTCATGAAATTTACAATGCCGTTTTGCCAGATATTGCCTATGAATCCATTGTAATTCCAAAAACAGAATTGGTGCTGTTGCGATTGAAGGAAATAGCTGACACCGGTTTTTCTCCGTCGGCATTAACCAGTTATATTCGAAATCCGATAGACTTTTATTTCCAGAAAATTCTACGAATACGAGAGGTGGAAGAAGTAGAGGAAAATATCGCGCTCAATACTTTAGGAACCATTATCCACGAGACGCTTAAGTTTTTATACGAACCTTTTATCGGTAAGATTTTATCTGAATTTGATCTCGAAAAATGTTTTTCTCTTTTGGATGACGAGGTACTCAAACAATTTAAAATCATTTACAAAGAAGGAGAAATTAAAAAAGGCAGGAATTTGCTGGCTTTTGAAGTAGCTAAAAGACATGTTGCTAATTTTCTTACAACAGAACTTGAAAGCATCAAAAATAAAGAAACGATTAAAATTATAGCCTTAGAAAAAACATTTGAACGGTGGTTGTCCCATCCCAATTTGCCGTTTCCGGTTTTGATCAGGGGAAATGTAGACAGAATCGAAGAACGCAATGGAACCATCAGAATTATAGACTATAAGACTGGAAAAGTAGACAAGCCAAATCTGGTTCTTAAGACATGGAAAGGCCTGACACAAGACCTTAAAAACGATAAAGTGATACAAGTGCTGGCTTATGCCTATCTGTATAAAAAGGAAGCTGGAGAGAAACCAATTGAAGCAGGAATTATTTCCTTCAAAAATCTAAAATCAGGATTTATGCCCTTTATTTTCAAGGAAGATAAAGCAGAACACGTTACTATAGACGATGGTCTTTTAAGAGATTATACAGAAGAAATTGTACTGTTACTTCAAGAAATACTAGACCCTACAATTCCATTTGAAGAAAAGATTTAAATGTTTTTGACAAACGCCAATAAAACTTTTGTCAGCTCCTCACGATTTTCTATATGACTCATGTGTCCGTCTGGGAAAGTAACCAATTGTACGTCGGTTTTTTCAATTTGTTCCAAACTTTCTTGATAAGGCAACACCGGATCTTTTTTTCCTAAAATTAGAAGAATAGGATAGGGGCCAAAATGCAACAGTACCTCGCGATCTTTTCTGATTTTCATGCCTTCTAGGGCAGCAATAATACCTTGTAATGGTGTTTTTAGAGCTTCAATTTTTACATTTTCAATTTCGGCGGCTAATTTTTCACGGTTGTCTTCGTTAAATAAATTGGCAATAGACAACCGAACAAACGATGCATAATCTTTTTTGACGGCTTTTATTGCCCGATCGCGGTTGATTTTGCGGTCTTCCGTATCCGCTCTGGCAGAAGAATGCATCAGCACCAGGCCTTTAACGTAATCAGGATACAATTCAGCAAAAGCCAAGGCCACATAACCACCCATCGAATGTCCGATAAATATAGCTTTTCGAATCCTGAGTTCCAGAAGAATCTGATGCACCACATCAGCGTTGTCCTCCATTGTATGCACATAACCCAAACACTCAGATTGGCCATGGCCTAACAAATCAACCGTAATCACGCGATTTCTGGTAACCATCTCTGGAATCAAGTCGCGCCACATTCCTTGATTTTCCAAATAACCATGAAGCAACACTACGACAGTACCTTTTCCATAATCGGAAAATGAAATTTTGGTGTTTTTATATTGGATTTCTTTCAACTTTAAAAATAAAATTAACGGTGCATCAAACTTTCAATTTCATCGGCCTCAATAGGAATGTTACGCATCAGATTAAACGGTTCTCCGCTTTGCTGCACAACGACATTGTCTTCGAGTCGTATGCCAAATCCTTCTGCAGGAATGTAAATACCAGGTTCTACGGTAAAAACCATATTGGCTTTCATTGGTTCGTGTAGCAATCCGTAATCATGGGTGTCTAGTCCCATGTGGTGTGAAGTGCCGTGCATGAAATATTTTTTATATGCCGGCCAATCTGGATTTTCGTTTTGCACATCTGCTTGGTCAAGGAGTCCTAAATCAAGCAATGCAGAAGTCATCAATTTGCCGACTTCTACATGGTATTCTTTCCAGAGTGTTCCAGGTGTCAGCATTTTTGTCGCTTCATTTTTGACCTTTAATACCGCATTGTACACTGCCTTTTGCCGTGCGGTATATGTTCCAGAGACGGGAATGGTTCTTGACAAATCGCTTGAGTAATTTGCATATTCTGCCGCCACGTCTAACAAAATCAAATCTCCAGCATGACATTGCTGGTTGTTTTCAATATAATGCAACACATTGGCATTGTTTCCCGAAGCGATGATGGGCGTGTAGGCAAAGCCTTTTGAACGGTTTCGGACAAATTCATGAATCAATTCGGCCTCAATTTCATATTCGGTTACCTCCGGATTTACAAACGACAACAGCCTGCGAAAACCCTTTTCGGTAATCTGACAGGCCTGCTGAATTAAATCGATTTCTTCACTTTCTTTCACAGCGCGCAGTCTTTGCAAAATTGGATTGCTTTTGGCTACCTGATGCGCAGGGTATTTGGATTTCCACCATTTTACAAACCGGTCTTCTCTGGTTTCCGTTTCAACAGCGGCGCGATAATGCTCATTGGTATTAATGTAAATCGTTTCTGAATAGGTCATCATCTCGTTGAGGATTTTATGGAAATCCGTCAGCCAATACACCGTTTTGATTCCCGATACTTCAAAAGCCCGTGCTTTGGTGAGCTTTTCGCCTTCCCAAATCGCTATGTGCTCGCTGGTTTCTTTCAAAAACAGAATTTCGCGCTGGGTTTCATAAGGCGCCTCTGGAAACAGCAGTAAAATGCTTTCTTCCTGATCCACGCCCGACAAATAAAAAATATCTCGATGCTGGGCAAAAGGCAAAGTACTGTCGGCAGAAACCGGGTAAATATCGTTTGAATTAAAAACAGCAACGCTATTGGGCTTCATTTGAGCCATGAATTTTGCGCGGTTTTTTATAAATAAATTTCGGTCAATAGAATGGTATTTCATAATGCAGGAGTAATTTAGCATACAAAGCTAATCAATCCATTTGTAATATTGGGCACCAATTAAATTTGGAATTTCTTTTTCAATTCGTTCTAAGACCGATT
>JACMOK010000154.1 GCA_014378065.1 Flavobacterium sp. | reverse complement strand
GCCCTTAATTACAGATTTTTAATTATAGCTAAAGAATCGACACAACCCGAAAAGAAGAAATTATTTTCTCAACCTGACCGCGGTTTGTTGTGGCTTGGCGTGATTGGTTTTTGTTGTATGGCTAGTGAAGGAGTTATGTTTGATTGGAGCGGTGTTTATTTCAAAGAGATTGTCCACGCACCAGGTCCGTTGGTAATTTTGGGTTATACCTCATTTATGATCATGATGGCTGCTGGTCGTTTCCTCGGCGATCGTCTAATTCATAAATCGGGGAGTAAAAGTATTATGCAAGTGAGTGGCATTTTTATTTCAGTCGGACTTTTTATAGCGGTTCTATTTCCATATCTTATTCCGGCCACTCTTGCCTTTATGTTGGTCGGTTTGGGTGTTTCTACGATTGTACCCACGGTGTACAGTATCGCGGGAAGAAATAAATCCCTGCCTCCCGGAGAAGCGCTGACCACGGTATCAAGCGTGAGTTTTTTGGGCTTTTTAATGGGTCCACCACTTATTGGCTACATAGCAGAAGTATCGAACTTAAGGTTTTCATTCGCTTTCATTGGTATTTTCGGATTTTTGATTGCCATTATGGTCACTAGGATAAAAGCGATTGTATAAAAAAAGTCCTTGACAGCATCAAGGACTTTTTAAAATACTTTGTAAAATCTAGTTCTTAATAAATTTAAGTTGCTTGCTACCCGAATCCGTGCTTACCGTTACCAGATAGACTCCCGAAGCCAAATCAGCAACATTCCACTGCGTTTGTATTGTAGATTCTTTTACTTTCTGACCAAGTGTGTTGTAAAAAACAGTTTTTTTCATTAAAACGCCAGCCGGAATATTTAAGGATAGGTTTTGATTGGCGGGATTAGGATACAACGCCACGCCACTTAATAACTCAAAATTTGCGGTAGCTAAAACCGCTGTGCTATTTTTGGAGATGATGTCTTTTTTGGGATTGAATGTTACTCCGGTAACTGTGAAAGGCACGTTCACAACAAACTGTTGCCCATTAGTGGTATTTTCTAAAACATAATCTTGTTGTTGTCCGCCACTACCAGTCAAACGAACCGGAACCGGCATTTCAAAGAAACTTACCGTGGAGCTGGATTGTGTTTGGTTGATTGTAATGCTAGCCTGACCTGCAGTAATGTTGTTCGCACTAATATTGTAAATTGGGTAACCTTGATTATAAACCCAGTCGTTAAAAAACTCGGTCAAACTTACGCCCGATGCAGCTTCCAAATGGGCTTGCAAATCAGGCGTCAGCGCGTAACTGTAAGCCAAAAGCGGATCGTTTAAATAATTTCGCAAACCTTGAAAAAAATTCGTATCACCCAATTTGAATCGCAACATATTGATCACCATGGCCCCTTTTTTGTACGATAGCCGGCTGCTAAATATCCGGTTGACGCTCAAAGCGTCGGTATCGGTCATGTAAATTGCGCCTCCAGGATTGGAAGTAATACTTGTAATCATCGAATTTTTATCATTGGTAAAAGCAGCTTCACCATCAAAATGCTGTATCACCATCGATGCCAAATAAGTAGCAAAACCCTCATTAAGCCAAATGTCTTTCCAAGAACCACAAGTCACTTTGTCGCCAAACCATTGGTGCGCCATCTCGTGGGCAATCAAACTGCGACTGTAAGCCCCGCTGTTCCCGGCAGTCATAAATGAAACGGTGGTGTGTTCCATTCCGCCACCCCAACCAAATTGCGCATGCCCATATTTTTCATTCCTAAACGGGTAAGGAACAAATACCGACTCATAAAAATTAATAATATCCGGAGTTACAGCAACACTCGCAATATTGGCAGCCGCCGTTTCGGGATACATATAATTAATGATTGGGAAATACGGACTTGCCGCAGTACCCAATCCGCCTTGCTGGTTGTAAATTTGATAATTAGTAGCCGCAACGGCGATGAGGTAAGCAGGAATAGGGTAGCCGTGGTGAAAATGGGTAATGGAAGTTCCGTCGCCATTGTCGGTTTTAGACTGTTCCAAACCGTTGGATAAACTGACATATTGGGTTGGCGCGTTGATATAAACATCAATGCTGTTTACTTTGTCGTTCAAATCTTGTTTGCAGGGCCACCATTCCATAGCGCCAAATGGTTCAGACAACGTCCAAACTACAGGAGTTCCGTCGTGCTGGTCGGCTGTAAAAGCGCCAAAACCAGTTGTAGGAGGCACTCCTGAATAGTTGATGCTTACCGAATCAAGTACATTTATGTTTTGAACAACGGGTAAATTAATGATCAATTCGTTGTTTGTGCTTCTGGTAAATGTAAGATCATTTCCACGTTGCTTTACAGAGCTTACCTCCAAATCATTTGACAAATCAAACGTAATCGAATTAAGGTCTTCTTTAGCGATATACTTGGTTGTAACTTCACCGCTGATGAATTGCTGATTCGGGTCTAAATTCAGTCGCAAACGATGGTATTGCACATCATAATTATAAGTGTTCGGATTGAGCAAAAGATTCATTTTGTTAGAAGCCGATTTCTTTTCAGCTTGAACCAATTCATCCAATTCGCTGCCAGTTTGCGCGAAAATTGAAGTAAAACAAAGGCATAGAAAGAGCGGGTAAATATTCTTCATTGTAACGATTTTTTTGCGAATTTAATTAATTATTCAACAACAGCATGTTAATTTCTATTTAATTGACATAAAAGCTTAACATGTATTGGTTTATGGTCATCCAAGTTTTTTGGTTTGCGGCACCTTATCTGAAACATTTGATTAAATTTGCGTTCTTAATTTGGGACCAACCATTCCCAATTACAAAAACGACACGTTATGTTACAGTTAGGATTTATTAGAGAAAACAAAGAAAAAGTCATCGAGGCTTTGGCAAAAAGGAATCTCGACGCAAGAGCCGTTGTAGAAGAAGTAGTAGTATTGGATGAAAAACGACGCGCGACACAAGTTGAACTCGACAACATTTTATCAGACTCCAATAAATTATCTGCGGCCATCGGGGAGTTGATGAAAAATGGTGAAAAAGCAAAAGCCAGCATCCTTAAAGAAAAAACGGTTTTATTAAAGGAAAAAAGCAAAGACCTCTCTGAAAAGGCAGCGGCTTTTGCCCACGAACTGACACAAAAATTATACACGCTTCCCAATCTGCCTGCCGATATTGTTCCCTACGGAAAAACGCCCGAAGAAAATGTAAACGTTTTTGAAGAAGGCGACATTCCTGTTTTACACGAAGGTGCGCAACCGCATTGGGATCTTGTCAAAAAATACGACATCATCGATTTTGAATTGGGCGTAAAAATTACAGGTGCAGGTTTTCCGGTATACAAAGGAAAAGGCGCCCGATTGCAACGGGCCTTGATTGCTTACTTTTTAGATAAAAACACGGCAGCAGGCTATACAGAATACCAGGTTCCACATTTGGTTAATGAAGCATCAGGCTACGGCACCGGCCAATTGCCAGATAAGGAAGGCCAGATGTACCACTCGACGGTTGACGATTTGTATCTGATTCCGACCGCCGAAGTCCCAGTGACAAATTTATTTCGCGATGTCATTCTCACCGAAAATGAATTGCCAATTTTGTGCACCGCCTATACCCCGTGTTTTCGAAGAGAAGCTGGTTCGTATGGCGCGCATGTTCGCGGCTTGAATCGTTTGCACCAATTTGACAAAGTCGAAATTGTACGCATTGAGCATCCCGATAAATCGTATGAAGCATTAGAAGGCATGGTCGAACACGTGAAAAGTATACTGCAAGAATTAAAATTGCCTTACCGTATTTTGCGTTTGTGTGGTGGTGACATGGGTTTTACCTCGGCCTTGACGTATGATTTTGAAGTGTTTTCTACCGCCCAAGACCGCTGGCTCGAAATCAGTTCAGTGTCCAATTTTGAAACTTTTCAGGCAAACAGGTTGAAATTGCGTTTCAAAGACAAAGAGGGCAAAAACCAACTGGCACACACGCTTAATGGAAGTGCTTTGGCACTGCCCAGAGTTCTAGCCGGGATTTTAGAGAATTATCAAACGCCGGAAGGTATTGTCATTCCAGAGGTACTGCGCCCATATTGCGGCTTCGACCTAATCAACTAAAAGTTAATCTTTATAAAACAAAGTTCTAATCTGACTCAAAAGCGTTACTTTGTTATATTGTGATTTGATCCAAAGAAATGAAAAAAATTGTCCTTTGCCTTCAACTGTTATTCTCGCTTGTCGTTTGTTCTCAAAACGATCAGCTGGCGCAGAATTATTTTGACCGAGGCGATTTTGAAAAAGCAAAAATCACTTATGAAGAGTTGCTTAAAAACCAACCGTCCAACTCCTATTTTTTTCAGAAAACGATTGAATGCTATCAGCAATTGCAACAATTTGACAAGGCCGATAGTAGTATTCAAGACCGACTGAAACAATACCAACAAGCCAGTCTTTTGGTCGAACTGGGTTACAATTATCAACTGCAGAAAGATTTGGTTAAAGCAAAAAAGCAATACGAGTTGGCGCTCGATCGAATTAGAAAAAATCCTAGCGAGGTATATGGTGTGGCCGCTACATTTGAAAAAAAGGTACTCGTCGAAGAGGCGCTAAAGGCGTATGAATTGGCGCTTACTTTAGAACCTAAATTCAATTTCAATTTTCAGATGGCCTTGCTTTATGGGCAACTCGGCAACACGGATATGATGATTGAAAAATTTCTAACCGAAGCCTTTGCCAATCAGCAAAATAACCTGATGATTCAGAATCAGCTGTCGCGTTTTATGACCGAAGACGCCGATGTGAATTTTAACGAGTCGTTGCGAAAAGCTTTATTACTGCGGGCACAGAAAAATCAGGATATTTTTTGGAACCAATATTTGAGTTGGTTTTTTGTCCAACAAAAAGAATATGGCAAAGCGTTTATTCAAGAAAAAGCAATTTACCGCCGCAATCCCGAGACATTTTCAAACATTGTAAACTTGGCACAACTCGCCATTGAAGAAGGAGAAAAGGAAACCGCCAAAGAAATTCTCACTTTTGTATTAGACAATACCAAAGATTTAGAATTATTGATTGAAGCGCATACTTTCCTAGTTCAAATGCGAATTGATTCGGCACAGGAGAAAGACCTTAAAGTGATTGAAACCGATTTGGATTTGTTGTTGAAAGAATTTGGTATTAGTCCGTATTCACTCTCATTGCAAATACTGCAAGCACATTTTGAAACCTTCCATTTAAAAAAACCCGAGCAAGGCAAAGCCATCTTAAAAACAGCGCTAGATTTGCCGCTAAATGCCTACCGAATTGCCGATATTAAAATGGAATTGGCCGATATTTTATTGTTTGAAGAAAAATTTAACCAGGCTTTAATTTATTATTCTCAAATCGAAGAAGATTTAAAAAATGATGTTGTCGGACATGAAGCAAGTTTAAAAGCGGCCAAAACCAGCTATTTTAAAACTGACTTTCTATGGGCACAAAAACAATTCAAAGAACTCAAAGCAGCTTCTTCCCAACTGATTGCCAATGATGCGCTTGAATATTTTCTTTTGATTAATGACAATACGGTAGCCGATTCGACCCAAACAGCCTTAAAACAATTTGCGCACGCCGACTACCTGTTGTATCAAAATAAAAACCAAGAGGCGTTATCGCAATTTCAAGCCATTCTGAAAAGTTTTAAAGGCCAAGAAATTGAAGGGGTAACTTTATATAGATTAGGAAAGATTTATGAAAAAGTAGGCGATTACAATTCGGCTCTAACTCAATACCAGTTAATTATTGACCAACACCAAGACGGAATTTACATTGATGAAGCTTATTATTTTTCAGCTGAAATTTACAACAAACAATTCAAAAACATTGAAAAAGCAAAAGCGCTTTACGAACAAGTAATTTTTCACCACGAAGACAGTATTTATTTTACGGATGCCCGAAAAAAGTACAGACAACTGCGTGGCGACACTACGTTGTAATTTGAAAAAACCAAAACAACTTACCCATTCACAAATAAATTCGCATGATAATCTACAACGTAACAACCAATATTGACGACACTGTCCACGACCAATGGCTCCAATGGATGCAACAAAAGCATATCCCAGAAATTCTTGCTACGGGAAAATTTTCATCTGCAAGATTGGTCAAAGTTTTAATCGTGGAAGAAATGGGAGGAACCACTTATTCCGTGCAATATTTAACTGACAGTAAGGCCACACTAGAACTATATTACCAAGAAAACGCACCTCTTTTCAGACAGGAAGCCCTCACTCTTTTTGGTGATAAGATGATTGCATTTCGTACCGAACTCCAATTGATTGCAGAGTTTTAAATACTTATTTTGGGTTATTTTTTGCAATTAAAATAACGATATTTGCAAAAACGTAAATCATGGAAAAAGTAAAAGCCAAAAAGCATCTCGGACAGCATTTTCTCAAAGACGAAAGTATCGCTGCTGCCATTGCAGATGCTTTAAACTTCGAAGGCTATGATGATTTATTAGAGATCGGACCAGGTATGGGCGTCTTGACCAAATATCTGATAGAAAAACCAGTCAATACTTATGTGATTGAAATTGATGCGGAATCAGTCGCTTATTTGGAAGAAAATTTTCCGAAACTCAAGGATAAAATTATTTCTAAGGATTTCTTAAAATACAACATCAACGAAATTTTTGAAGGCAAACAGTTTGCAATCATCGGAAACTTCCCTTACAATATTTCAACCCAAATTGTTTTCCGTGCCTTAGAATACAGACGTCAAATACCAGAATTTGCCGGTATGTTTCAAAAAGAAGTGGCCGAGCGGATCTGCGAAAAAAAGGGAACCAAGGCCTACGGCATCCTATCCGTTTTAGTTCAGGCTTTTTATGAGGCTGAATATTTATTTACGGTAAACGAAGATGTTTTTATTCCGCCACCCAAAGTAAAATCAGGCGTGTTGCGTTTGCGTCGCAAAGAAAATTTCACACTTCCCTGTGCCGAAAAATTGTTCTTTACGGTGGTCAAAACGGCGTTCCAACAACGTCGAAAAACATTACGTAACAGTTTAAAAACATTAAATTTATCAGATAAATTGAGAGAAGATACTATCTTTGACCTCCGCCCGGAACAGTTGACGGTGGCACAATTTATTGGACTTACACAAAAAATAGAAGGTGATGGAATTTAAAGTCAGCAAAGAGCTAATCCGACAATTAGAGCAATTTATTCAAAATAAAAATGACGAGCAGCTCGAAATTTTATTGAATGATTTGCACCACGCTGATATTGCTGAAATTCTAGATGAACTCGATTTTGACGAAGCAACCTATATTTTCAAGGTTTTAGACAGTGAGAAAACTGCGGAAATCTTGCTGGAATTGGAAGATGATTTGCGAGAGAATATATTAAGCCGATTGTCTCCGAAAGAAATTGCCGAAGAACTAGATGAACTCGAAACAAATGATGCGGCAGACATTATTGCCGAACTTTCACAGCGTAAAAAGGAAGAAGTAATTTCTGAACTTCAGGATGTTGAACATGCCAAAGACATTGTTGATTTGCTGCGTTACGATGAAGACACTGCGGGCGGAATCATGCACAAGGAGCTCGTAAAAGTCAATGAAAATTGGAACGTACTGACTTGCGTTAAAGAAATGCGCATCCAGGCAGAAAATATTTCCAGAGTGCATTCTATTTATGTAGTAGATGATGAAAATCGTTTGAAAGGGCGTTTATCACTTAAAGATTTACTTACCACTTCCACCAAAACGCCGATTAGCGATGTCTACATTCGAAAATTAAACTCAGTTAAAGTCGATACTGAAGATGTAGAAGTAGCGCGAATAATGCAAAAATATGACCTTGAAGCAATTCCGGTAATTGATGAGTTGGGTAGGCTGGTCGGCCGCATTACAATTGATGATATTGTTGATGTGATAAAAGATGAGGCTGACAAAGATTACCAGTTGGCAGCTGGTATCACCCAAGATGTTGAGGCCAATGACAGCGTTTCTGAACTAACCAAAGCAAGATTGCCTTGGCTTCTGATAGGAATGTTTATTGAAATTATTGCTTCGTATGTATTGAAAAGTAATGAAATGACCATGCGGACCTATTTTACATTGATGATTTTTGTGCCCCTACTTTCTGCAACTGCAGGGAATGTAGGTGTTCAGGCTTCCGCAATTGTTGTTCAAGGCCTCGCAAATGGGACATTAAAACAGTTTTCAAGAAAATATTTTTCTAAAGAATTGACGGTAGCCCTTATTTCGGGAACGATTATTTCAATGTTGCTGTTAGCATATCACTCGATCATGTACCAACAATACTTGGTGGGTTTTGCTATTTCCATCTCGATCATTGTAGTGATTTTGTTTGCTGCGACCCTCGGAACTCTGGTTCCTTTTTTCTTACACAAAAACAAAATTGATCCCGCCATAGCAACGGGTCCTTTCGTGACAACCACAAACGATGTTTTTGGAATTATTCTTTACTTTATGATTGCCAAACTGATTTTAGGATTTTAAATTTTTTCAAATGAAAGTACACATCATTGGCGGCGGAAACCTAGGTGTTGCCATTGCAATCGGCCTATCACAATACGCTGAGAACACCACCGTTACCGTTACCAGAAGAAATACCGAAAGCATACGCCATCTCAAAAACAAAGGCATTCACGTCTCTTCAGACAACATCCATCAGATTTCCGAAGCCGATCTGGTTATTTTGACGATTAAGCCACATCAAATTGGAATTGTTTTGAAAGAAATCGCTCCATTTATTTCAAATAAAATACTTCTTTCGGCGGTGAGTGGCGCATCGCTCTCTGAAATACAACTCGCTACAAATCAGCAACAGTGCATTATACGAATTATGCCCAATATCGCCATACAGTTCGGTGCTTCTGCAAGTTGTATATCCTTTGCAGACAAAGACAAAGCAGCCGCGCAACAAGTCATAGCTTTATTCAAAAATGTGGGAACAGTGCCTGTGGTTGACGAAAAACTTATGGATGCCGCCACGGTTCTTGGTGCTTGCGGAACCGCTTACGCCTTGCGTTACATTCGTGCCTCGATGCAAGCCGGAATTGAAATTGGGTTTGACTCAGAAACCGCTTTGGCAATTGCCGCACAAACCGCAAAAGGAGCCGCGCAGATGCTTTTGGAAGAAAACATCCATCCCGAACAATTGATAGACCGCGTAACCACGCCACAAGGTTGCACCATTGTTGGGCTGAACGAGATGGAACACCAAGGCTTTAGTTCTTCATTAATTAAAGGAATTAAAACCTCTTTGCAAAAAATTAAGGGTTAGGATGGCTCAGGTAAGTATTTAAGGAATCTGAAAATTGTTTGCAAAATACTGACACGCCCTCGGCATTCATGTGATAACTGTTGTAAAAGAATTTTTTATTTCTGTTGAAATCACCATTTGAAAAATCCCAAAAGACGATGTTATTCTCGTAAGCCATTTTTGTCACCGCTGCTTTAATGTTTAAAAACGTAGGATTCTGCAGCGCGCTTAATTCATAATAAGCGGGCGTCCATACTAGAATTAGTGTGATGTTTCTCTTTTTACAATCTGCAATCAATTCTTTTAATTCTTTAAAACCTTCTGAAAAATGGGCGTCAGAATAATCGACTGGTTTGCCTTTGAGCGATTTTTTGTAAAGGTCAAAATCAGTATTCCAAGATTCATGGTGTTTGTGGTGTCCTTTAATTTTCTTTAGACGGTATTTTTTTCCGAAACATCCCAAAATTCCTTTATACACCAGAGCTTCATTATCGCGGTATTTGCTCATCGGAATCCATTTTTCCAATCGTACTGTTTTATCCAATTTTTGCAATTCCTGGTAGAGGGTGGAATCGTGGTAATAAGGGATATAAAATCTTTTGCTGGGCTGCCCTTTTCCTAATAACGCGTGCAAGTCAATATTTTGAATTACAATTTGTGGATGA
This sequence comes from Flavobacterium sp., assembly GCA_014378065.1. GTDB lineage: Bacteria > Bacteroidota > Bacteroidia > Flavobacteriales > Flavobacteriaceae > Flavobacterium. Next base: position 34,556 of record JACMOK010000154.1, on the reverse strand, counting down.
TTGTGCGCCAAATAGCTCTTCCATTTTACTTTTTGATATTTGAGTGAGGCGGCGGGCATCCCTAAATTGTAGCTTGGAATTCCGGTATTATGTTCGATTATAATAGGATCGAAATGGGCTTCTGCTCTAGAAGATCCCAAAAAAACCATAGGTTCTTTAATTTTACCTTCAAAAATAAGATTCCAGTCGTTATACATGTCGTCGTAAGTATGCTGTAAACCAAAATCAACAAGCGATTGCATTAAAAATAAAGTGCCGTAGAAACAGCTGATAACAACGATCAATTTTGTAAAAAAATGTTTCATTGGCTTACTTTAAAATTGAAAATAAATAAAATCGCTTGCTTCATTTTTGATGTTAAGGATAATTAACAGTAAAATTAAAAAATAAAAGGTGTAGCGCAAAAAGGCGCTCGACCATTTTTTCCGCAGCAAAAATTCATTTACAATATGTTCTTGGTCTCTACTGCACCATTCTAAAATCATTAAAATGAAAATGTAAAATAGAGTTGGCCAACTCGGATACTTGTAAGTGTAGGCGGAATGAATTTCAAAAAAATGAGGATGGGTAAAAATGGACTCAATATAAGCGAATGCATGTTTGAGATTGTCCGCTCTAAAAAAAATCCATGCAAAAGTGACCAGAAAAAATGTCGACAGCATTTTAAATAATTCAACAGGCGACGGTAAAAATGTTGTTTTTTGTAGGATCGCTATTTTTTTCTTTGGTGTTGTCAGAAGTGAAGGCAGAAGAAACAGCGCATTAATCAGGCCCCAAAAAACAAATGTCCATTTTGCACCATGCCAAAATCCACTGACCAAAAATACAATAAACACATTTCGAATTTTAAACCAACGACTTCCTCTATTTCCCCCAAGCGGCATGTAAAGGTAATTTCGGAACCAAGTGGTGAGCGAAATATGCCAGCGCTGCCAGAATTCGGCAATATTTTTTGAGAAATAGGGATATTTAAAATTTCTCATTAAATCAAACCCGAACAAACGTGCAATTCCAATGGCAATATCTGAATAACCACTAAAATCCCCATAAATTTGAAAAGCAAATAATACGGCTCCTAAAATTAAAGTCCCGCCGGAATAGTTGTCATAATTGCTAAAGATGTCATTGACAAACGGAGCGCAATTATCGGCCACAACAATTTTTTTAAAAAAGCCCCATAAAATTAACCGCATTCCGACCACCGCCATCGGATAATCGAAAATTCTTTTGCGAAAAAACTGCGGTAGTAAATGGGCCGCTCGTTCGATTGGGCCAGCAACAAGTTGTGGAAAAAAACTGACAAACGCTAAAAACGCAACGAGGTCTTTGGTGGGCTGTAATTTACGCTGGTAAACATCAATACCATAACTTAAACTTTGGAAAGTATAGAAACTAATTCCGACCGGAAGTATGATATGCAGCGCGTTGTTATGAAACGGTTGCCCAAAAAAGGTAAATGCTTGTTCAAAGTTGTCTACAAAAAAGTTGTAGTATTTAAAGAAAGCGAGCAATCCGAGATTTAAAGAAATACTTATGGCCAATAGCCACTTTCGGCTTCCGTTTCGTTTTTCGCGCATCAAGCCCAAACCCACGCTGTAATCGACAAGCGCGCTAAACAGCAATAAGCCAAGAAAACGCCAGTCCCACCAGCCATAAAAAATAAAACTCGAAATAACCAGCACGCCGTTCTGGATTTTAATTTTTTTATCAGCAATAAACCAGTAGAAAATGAAAACTATTGGTAGAAAAATCGCAAAATCAATCGAGTTAAAAAGCATGCTTCGTTTTTAAAATTTCATAAATTGTTTTTAATGCAACGAAAAAATTAACGTGCCATACAAATATAACCGAATTTCCAATCGATCAATACAGGGTAAAAATATATTAGATCAAAATCCAGTTATTGCATCCAAAATAAATAACTTTGAAATCTAAACTGTTAGCAATTGAAACCCGAAGCGATCAAAATTCTGCATATCGACAGCAATCATCCGTTACTACTAGCGCAACTGCAACAACTTGGTTTTACAAACGCCGAAGATTTCACATCATCTAAAGAAGAAATCGAAAAAAAAATTCATAACTATCAGGGCATAGTAATTCGAAGCCGTTTTAAAATAGACAAATTTTTTTTAGACAAAGCGACTCAGTTGCAGTTTATAGCTCGGGTCGGAGCGGGTTTGGAAAGCATAGATGAACCGTATGCTAAAAGTAAAGGCGTAACGCTAATAGCCGCCCCGGAAGGCAATCGGAATGCGGTTGGCGAGCATACGCTGGCACTGCTGTTGTCGCTGCTTAACAAACTTAATACAGCCGATAACGAAATTAAATCAGGGCATTGGAATCGGGAAAGCAACCGGGGTCACGAACTCGATGGCAAAACAATTGGAATTATTGGGTATGGTCAAATGGGAAAATCATTTGCCAAAAAATTACGAGGTTTTGAGGTAGAAGTGCTATGCTACGATATTCTTGAAAATGTAGGAGATGCCCACGCCAAACAAGTATCGTTAGAAGAACTGCAATTAAAATCGGATGTTTTGAGTTTGCATGTACCCATGACGCGCAAAACCGATAAAATGGTAAATGAAAATTTTATTGCGGCTTTTGCAAAGCCTTTTTGGTTACTTAATACCGCTCGAGGCCAACATGTTGTGACTTTGGATTTAGCAAAGGCATTACATTCGGGTAAAATTTCAGGAGCGGGGTTGGACGTTTTGGAATATGAAAAAAGTTCTTTTGAATTTCTTTTTCAAGACCAAGAAATCCCTGAAGCATACAAGTATTTATTAGCTTCGCCAAACGTGCTGCTGACGCCGCATATCGCTGGTTGGACATTTGAAAGTCATGTCAAATTAGCACAAGTGATTGTAGATAAAATTAAAGTAAAATACTTTGGCGAAACCGGAGAAAATAACGAAGATCTGCGTGTCACCGGTATTGGAGGCGTATTCTTTAAGTCTAAAAACCCGAAAGAATTGGTGGCTTGGTATGGCAAACATCTGGGGCTGAAAACGGATGTCTACGGATCAACCTTCTTGTGGAAGGATGAAAACGGCCACGAATGCACTACGCGATGGTCACCTTTTACGGATGACACTACTTACTTTGATCCAAGCGAAAAGCAATTTATGCAAAATTTCCGCGTACATAATTTACAACAACTCTTAAAAAAATTAGCCGAGGAAGACGTCATTATTGTCGGGGAACCACAATCCTATGAATATGGCAAGTTTGCCTGGATTTTGGATTTAGAAGGAAATAAAATTGAACTTTGGGAACCAATTGATAGTGCATTTCAATAATTTCCCTATTTTTATAACCGAATCAATTTAACCAAACCAAACAAATGGATACCACAACCAACGAAACTTGGAACACCCCTAAAACGCCTATTCCGGAATTTAAAGTAGACCCTGTTTTAGTGCTGCTTTTTTCTTTTTTAACCTGCGGGCTGTATCTCATTTATTGGAATATGAAAGCCGCTGAAGTGTTCAATGCAGTAGCAGAACGAGAAGTAATTTCGCAGCCCATTGCCATTTTTGCCGGTTGTTGTATGCCGGTCAATATTTATTTTTATTATTTGGCAGGCAAAGAAGCATTGCCAAAAGTATATGCAAGAACTGGCGAACTGCAAAAAGACCAGTCTACGCTACTAATCATTTTAGGTTTGTTTTTCCCAATGGCCGCAGCAATGATCGTTCAAGGTGATATCAATAGACTGTACAAATAATATAAATAAAACCCGCAAAATTTACGGAATCATCGGCGCATTAGTTACGTTGATGATTCCGTTTTTTTTGATGCTAGGCAATGGCAACCACCATCTGGATTCGGAACAATCTTTTTGCCCGTTCAAAATGCTGACTGGCTTTCCATGCCCCGGCTGCGGCATCACCAAATCATTGGTTTATTTTTACCAAGGCGATCTTTATAAAAGTTTAACTTTTCATATCTTAGGCCCCTTTGTCATATTTTTTTGCGTGCTGACGATGATAGTATTAATAGTTGAATTAAAAACACAAAGAACCTATTTCGATGCCATTTTATACAACAAGAAAGTGGCGTACGCTTTGGCTTTTTTTCTTGGAGTTTACCACTTTGCCAGACTTGTTTACTTTATAAATTCCAATACTTGGGATAGTATATTGTTGCAATCAATTTGGAAATGACACCAGTGCCCAATAAAAAATGCCCCCAAATAGTGTCTAACTTTTTGGGGGCATTGCATGCGGGACTTTTTTTATTCTTGTGCAGTACCTATTTCGTTAATTTCGTCTCCAAAACCTTTCGGATTGTTGCCATATTCGTTTTTCCCCTCTTCACCATCAGTGCAATGCAAAATCAGATTGTAAATAGGAATTAGAATATACCAGCCACTTTTGCCCACGTCGTGCATGCGTCTGACAGAAACAGCTAACGCAGGGAGAAAAGTTCCCACTGCGTAAACGGCATATACATAAATCGCAGAAGGGTACTGCGAAGCCAAAAACATTAAACCGTAAATCAAAATTATATGAAATAACAAAAACATCCAATATTCTTTTCTTCGGGCTCTGCCATTAAAATCAGCATACTTTTTTAAGACGTCAAAATAATAATTCATAGGGTTTGGTTTTAAAGGTTACAAGTTATTGGATAAAAATCTTAAGAATAAACTACTCGCCTTTTTCTGCAAATTTGCGTTCGAGTTCGGCCTGAAATTCTTCCATCACCGGCTTCATAGTGCTTTCCGGAATATCGGCAATCCGAATATACATCAGTCCGTCCACCGCGTTATTGAACAGCGGATCAACATTAAAAGCAACAACTCTTGCATTTTGCTTGATGTATTTTTTGATCAAAACGGGCAAACGCAGAATTCCAGGTTCGAGTTCGTCAATGATTTTATCGAATTTATTCAAGTCTGATTCGGCTTCGTCAAAAATAAAATCTTTATCGGCATCCTTAAGCTTTACTTTGTACTCCTTTTTGGGATGCACATATTGCGCAATATACGGATCGTAATAATTGGATTTCATGAATTCAATCATTAGTGATTTCGAAAAATCAGAAAATTGGTTGCTGATACTCACCCCACCAATCAGAAATTTATGTTCCGGATAACGTAAAGTAGTATGTACAATTCCTTTCCACAATAAAAAAAGCGGCATTGGTTTTTGTTGGTATTCTTTGGTAATAAATGCACGACCCATCTCGATCGATTTGTGCATCATATCGTGCAATTCTGACTCAAATCGGAACAACTCGTGCAGATAAAAACCGTCAATGCCATGCTTGGGAAAAATCTCGCTGCCAAGTCCCATCCGGTATGCGCCGGCAATTTGCTTGGCTTCGTCGTCCCACAAAAACATGTGGTGGTAATAATTGTCGTATTTGTCTAAATCAATGGATTCATTCGTCCCTTCTCCAACCTCCCGAAACGTAATTTCCCGAAGCCGGCCAATTTCATGCAGTACACTCGGAATATTTTTTGCTTCTGTGAAAAAAACCTCATAGTTCTTACTTTGCAACAACCTACAATTGGTGTTTCGCAGGGTATCTACTTCCGCAATCATATGCTGATGGTTGGCAGCTGTCACTATTTTCTTTGGATTTCTCGGAAGTTTTAAATGCGGCGTGGTCAGTAACTTATTCTCTTTTTCGAACGGATTGGCCAGCATATAGGTTTTTTTGCGCAAAAACTCGGAATATTCTTCGATGGTCTTGTGCTCATTTTGTTCGGCGACAGAAATCGGTTTGCCTACACGCACTTTAATGATTCGGTCTTTTTGTGAAAATAACTCCGAAGGCAATTTTGCCGTTCGCATGGTATCGCCAATTTTGGAAAGAAAATAAAACAAGCGGCTGTTTTTAGCATGAAAATAAATCGGAACCACCGGCACTTGAGCCTTACGAATCACTTTTAGAGCGCCTTCTTCCCAAGGTTTGTCGACAACTAATTTCCCGTATTTATAAGTAGAAACTTCTCCGGCAGGAAACATGCCCAATGGTTTACCGTCACTTAAATGGCGTAGCGTTTCTTTAATCCCAATTACGCTCGACTTGCTGTCTTTATGTGTTTCAAAAGGATTTACCGGCATGATATACGGTTTCATCGGATCAATACGGTGCAACAAGAAATTGGCAATGATTTTAAAATTGGGTTCTCTCTCGAGCATTAATTTTAGCAGCAATATGCCATCAATTCCACCCAAAGGATGGTTTGAAACCGTAATGTAAGCGCCTTCTTTTGGTAGTCTTTTTAAATCTTCTTCGTGGATTTCAAATTTTATCTGAAACTCATCCAAAATCGCATTTAAAAATTCAAGGTCTTTTAGATGTTTGTTGCGGTCGTATATTTTGTTGAGTGTCGATATCTTAAGAACTTTCATCAACAACCAGCCCGAGAAAGTTCCGAAGAGTCCGTATTTATCCGTGTTGATTGCCTTAGCAACTTCTTTTGCGGTAACTAAACCCATGTAATTTTTGTTTATTGAAGGTGAACAAAGATAGCAAAAAAGTCTATTTTCTTTGTATTTTCTTCATTATACTTTACAGTTTTTTAGTACTTTTGAAACACGAAATTGTAAATACCTAATGAGAATTATTTCCTACAACGTGAACGGAATCAGGGCCGCCATTTCTAAAGGTTTTATCCCTTGGTTGCAACAGGCCAATCCCGATGTCATCTGCCTTCAGGAAATCAAAGCCAATCCAGATCAGATCCCTTTACTCGATTTTGAATTGGCCGGTTATCCATATCATTTCTGGTTTCCGGCCACAAAAAAAGGCTACAGTGGCGTGGCCATTTTATCTAAGATAAAACCCAACAACGTGGCGTATGGTACCGAAATTCCACACATGGATTTTGAAGGCCGTAACATCCGTGTGGATTTTGACGGCCTTTCTGTAATGAGTTTGTATCTGCCTTCGGGAACAAACACCGATCGAATCGACCATAAATTCATGTACATGTCCGATTTCGAAAAATACATCACCGAACTTCGAAAGAAAATCCCCAATCTAGTAATTTGCGGGGATTACAATATTTGCCACGAAGCCATCGACATCCACGATCCGGTGCGCAACAAAACGGTTTCCGGATTTTTACCCGAAGAAAGAACATGGCTCGACGGCTTTATCAAAGCCGGCTTTATCGACAGTTTTCGACACCTAAATAAAGAGCCCCATCAATACACGTGGTGGAGTTACCGCGCCGGTGCCAGAGGCAACAACAAAGGGTGGCGTATTGACTATTGTTTGGTCAGCGAGTCGCTCAAAGACCGCATTTCCAGAGCCGTGATTTTGCCCGAAGCCAAACATTCCGACCATTGCCCGACGTTGGTAGAAATCGATTAATTTTTTTTAGCAGCCAATCCTGCTGTCTGCTGTATCTTTTCCCGGCGAAAAAGCCCGTAAAAAGGATGTCGCGACCATCAGGGCTAGTCCCTTCCGATTCAAATAGAATACTTTAGTAATCTCAATATTTTTAAAATCTAAAAAATGATAAAAAAAGTTTCCATCGCGTTCGTTTTATTGGCTTTAGTAAGCTCGTGCGTATCAAAAAAAGTGTACACCGACTTAGAAAATAAATTCGCCGAACTCAAAAAGGAAAACCGAAAACTTCAGGACGACAGCGAAGATTGTGTTAAGGCCAAAACCGATCTGGATATTGCCTACGAAGCGCTAAAAGACGAACTTAAAAATACAAAATCCGAACGCGATAAATTGCAATCGGATTATGTCTCGGCAGATAAAAATTTAAAAACCTTACAATCCTCTTATACCGCACTCGAAAAAAATAGTGACGACGCGTTGCAGGCTAATATGAATAAGAACCGAGAATTGTTGGCGCAACTAGAAGCCAAACAAAAAGCACTTGCCAACGAACAATCGCGCTTAACCAAATTAAGCAATGATTTGCAAGCCAATTCTAAACGGCTTGCCGAACTTGAAGGACTGATGGCAGCCAAAGACGCCAGCATGAAAAAACTTAAAGAAACCCTTTCTAAAGCATTAAATAGTTTTGAGGGTAAGGGCCTGACCGTACAGCAAAAAAACGGAAAAGTATATGTATCTATGGAAAACAAATTGTTGTTCAGTTCTGGCAGCTGGGCTGTGGGCGCAGAAGGCAGAAGAGCGGTGGTGGAAGTTGGAAAAGTTTTGGCGGCCAATCCTGATATCTCAGTACTGATTGAAGGCCATACCGATGATGATGCTTATGGCGGATCCGGACCCATTGCTGACAATTGGGATTTGTCTACCAAAAGAGCCACGGTGATTGTTAATATATTGGGGGAAAATAAAAGTATCAACAAACAAAATCTGACAGCCGCCGGCAGAAGCGAATTTGCGCCGCTGGCAACTAATGCCACGCCTGAAGGGAAAGCCAAAAACCGAAGAATAGAAATTATCCTAACACCCAAACTCGACGAAATTTCTAAGATGCTTAACGAATTGTAAGTCGGTTTTCACGAAAACATATAGATTACCTTAAAATGAAATATACCACACTGCCCAATACCAGCATCATAGTGAGCAAAATTTGTCTCGGAACGATGACTTTTGGTGAACAGAATTCAGAGTCTGAAAGCCATTCTCAACTGGATTTTGCGCTAGACCACGGCGTCAATTTTATCGATACTGCCGAAATGTATCCTATAGCGGCGCGCGAAGCCACTTTTGGAAGCACCGAAAAGATCATTGGAACCTGGCTTAAAAAATCAGGCAAAAGGGATGATGTTGTTTTGGCTACAAAAATCGCTGGACCCAATAGAAACCTCGAGTACATCCGTAAAAACTTAGATTTTTCGAAAGCGAGTATCCAACTTTCAGTAGACAAAAGTCTACAGCGTTTGCAAACAGATTATATCGATTTGTATCAAATGCATTGGCCCGAGCGAAAAATGAATTTCTTCGGACAACGCGGTTACACGATTCAGGAAGATGCCTGGGAAGATAATTTTCAGGAAGTTTTACAGACTTTTGAAAAATTGATTCAACAGGGAAAAATTAAACATATCGGTATTTCAAATGAGACGCCTTGGGGTTTAATGCGATTTCTGGAAGAAAGCAAAAAACACAATTTGCCCCGCATATCGACAATACAAAATCCATATTCTTTGGTCAATCGAACTTTTGAAATAGGTCTTGCTGAAACTTGTCACAGAGAAAATGTAGGTTTATTGGCTTACTCTCCATTGGCTTTTGGAGTGCTGTCTGGGAAATATGTAGAAGCGAAGTCATTGCCGGAAGCAAGGTTGAATTTGTTTCCGCAATTCGTCAGATACAACTCAGAACAAACCAGAACGGCAACCCGATTGTATCAGGATGTAGCCGACAATTTCGGACTCAGTTTAACCGATTTGGCTCTCGGATTTGTGATTCATCAACCGCTAGTTACCAGTGCCATTGTGGGCGCTACCAGCTTAGTTCAATTGGGGAAAAACATAGATGCAATATCGGTAGATTTATCCGAAGCCATCTTGCAGGAAATAGAAAAGGTGCAAAACCTGATTCCAGATCCTGCACCTTAAAATTAATCTTTAATCTTTAAGGCAATTTTTTCAAGGCGCTTTCTGTTCTAATTAAGAGCAGGGCTACTGCTAGGCCAATACTGCTATAGGCTATTACAGTCGCGGTCTGATCCGAAAACGCCAGAAACAAATCTAAACTGGAAATCAGAATTAATCCAGTTCCAGATTGTAACATCGCAATAGCGGAGAACCGTTGTGCAAAATGCCATCTTTCGTCTGATTTCATCGAGTTCGAAGTGCGGTAACCGTATAAATAATTTATTTTTTTTGGAGGAAAGAGGTATAGTAACATTGCAGCGATGCTAAAAACTCCACCCACTAAGATTAAAATTGAAAATAAAGTACTGTCATAATTTACCATCTTATTTTATTGTTAATTTAGAAGTAAAGCTTAATCCTGTTTGGTCTTTAATGCTCACCATGTAGAGACCGCTTTGCAGTGCAGTTGTGGTAATTGCATTGGTGGCTGAGGATAAAGATTGTTGCATCAAAAGTTTTCCGCTCATGTCATAAACAGTTGCGAGGGCGGGAAAATTAATTGTTTTACCTTGTATAAACACTTCGGATGACGCGGGATTTGGGTACAATTGCAAACTCATTTTGTCAAACGTCGCTACTCCAAGGGAAGTGTCGACTACCTTAGAAACTATACCAGAACTGCCACCAGCGACATACAATGCGCCATTTATATCTTCCCCAAATGTGGTAAAATTTGAACCTGCAAACGCTGTTGACCATGTTATAACCCCGGTGGTATCCGTCATTCCGATTTTATTACTACAATAATCAGCAAAGAAATATTTATCCGCAAAATTCGGATACAAAGTGCCAGTGTATACATAACCTCCCGTGATAGAGCAAGCGCCACTCGAATGGGTATATTGCGCTATCGGAAAAGTGTAAGTGGTCGTCGAAACCGCGCAACCTCCAATGTAAATGCTGTTTCCTTCATAACAACGCCATCCGAAATTTAAAGCTGGGGTTGTCGGATTTACTTTATTAATTTCTTCGATATTGTTCTGACCAACATCGGCGATCCATAAGTCGTTAGTAAGGCGGTTGAATGAGAACTTCCAAGGATTTCGCAAACCAATAGCCCAAATCTCATCATTTCCCGCAACACCCAAATACGGATTTGTCGGCGGTATTCCATAAGGAGACGCAGAATCTACATCAATTCGCAACATTTTGCCCAGATTCTCACTAATGTTTTGCGCTCGATTTCCCGGATCGCCGCCACTGCCGCCATCACCCATACCAATATACAAATAGCCATCAGGGCCAAAACGTAAGGTTCCACCGTTGTGATTGGCAAAGGGTTGCGGGATGGTTAATAAAATGGTACCACTGTTTGGGTTGGCTACGTTGGGGTTGGTAGACACGGTATAACGAGCAATCACTGTGTTTCCGGCGGTATTGGTGTAGTTAACATAGAAGAAACCATTAGTAACATAATTGGGATGAAAGGCCAAGCCCAGTAGTCCGCGCTCACCGCCCGTAGAAATGGTGTTGGTCGTAAGCGTAAGGAAATTGGTTGCGTTAACGGTTTGATTTGGATTTAAAATCCGAACCGCTCCCCCTTGTTGCACGACAAACAGTCGGGCATCTGCCGGTGGGTGCACAATCTCAAGCGGATCTACAAAGCCAGAAGCAAAGGTAGTAATACCAATAGTTTGCGAATGGGATAGCAGTGAAATAAACGAAAATATAAAAAGTAAAGTAGCTTTCATTTCAATTTTTTTTAAATTAATGACGTAAAAATAAGCAATTTAATAAATTTTCAATCATATTTTTAAGAGAATAACTTGTCAAATTTATCAAAAATCAAATTCTTCAATAGAAGTAGAATCTATCGTGGTGTTGCGAACTTCTTTGGTTTTAATATAGGATCGAGCGCCGCCGGTAATCATAATGGGCAGTTGGTAAATGGTATCTGCAGGTACTATAATGCCGCGCCCCATCATGATTCTTTTAAGATTTTTATCGCGATTCACTGCATAGGGTTTCAGATTGCCTAGTGAATTAAATTGGTACATGAATTTTCGGGGACTCGGAATAATATTCGCCAAATACAAGCATTCATTTAACGTCAGTTCAGACGGATATTTTTGGAAATAGAACGAGGAGGCTTCACCGATCCCATAAATATTGGGTCCCCATTCAATGATGTTAAAATAGACTTCAAGCATCCGTTCCTTGCTTACGACGCGGTTGTTTTCCATGATGTAGACGAGTAAAATTTCCTCGAGTTTTCGGGACAGTGTTTTCTCTCTTGTTAAAAAAGCATTTTTGATCAACTGCATGCTGATGGTACTTCCACCGCGTGAAAATTTCTTGGTTCGTATGTTTTTTACAATCGATTGCCTGAAGGCTTCATTGATAAATCCTTTGTGAGAAAAGAACGAAGGGTCTTCGGTGGTCAGTACCGATTTCCTTAAATAAGGTGAAATCTGAGCGAGCGGCGTATAATTGGGATTAGAATTTCCGACGAGAATACCGCGTTGCGGAACATCATTAATAATAGCATGATACATAAATTCGCCATTGATTTTATTGAGGTTGGCTTCTCCGTATTTGGTAATTTGCAAGTTTTCTTTATTCAGTTTACTGTCAAACACCACCCCGTTGGGTTTGTTTTTATTGAACACAAATCGCAAGTGATAGTTAAAATTTCCTGTAGCTTCCATGCCTTCAAAATGGGTAAACAATCCCTTGGGCAACGAAGTAATAAAATCTTGCGCCTTCATTTTAGGAATTGCAATTTTAAGGGTGTAAATTTTATCGGCTTTGTTATCGTAGGATATAAAGGGATGAAATTTGATGCGGTTCAGTTCGGCAGTCGAACTACTATCAACGGCAATGAAGTTTTCGCCAAAGAGCAAATGATAATTAAAACGGGCATTCTTAATCACGACATCTTTACTGGCAATTTTGGGATGATTAACAGTAAAATTGGAAATAGAAGTAAAGCCGTCTACATGCAATTCTCCGCCTTCCATATCAATATTTGAGATGTTCCATCGGATAGAATCAAAACTAGACTGAATATTATAGCGTTCGTCAAAATAAGGCACTTTGATTTTTCCGGTATCAATGTTAAAAAAGCGCAAGTCGGTTTGTTTGTTTCTAGGGTCGGCAAATCCTTTAATTTTCCAGCGTTGGGTAAAAGTATTGGTCTGTACCCGAATTGACGTTTCCAAGTTTTTATCTACAAGGGCGAGTTTGGTTAAACTTAAAGTCGCTTTTTTTCCGTTGTCGTTCATGCGAAGTGATAAATTTTCTAAGCGCATGTCTGTTGGGATTAGATTTAAAGCTTGGTTCAAAATCCGATACGCCATATCAGCATAGTTGGGTTTTTCTTTGGTTTTAATCGCCTTCTTTTTCTTGGGTAAAAAAGTATCAAAATTTCGGTTTTTGCCATCTTTTACGAGATTTACAAATCCGTTTTTTGCCTCAAGTTTTCCTAACTGAATATTGCCGGTGAGCAAACGCCAAAAATTCACACTCGTTTTGATAGATTGAATTCGGAATAAGGTGTCCGCTTTTTTAGGAACAAGCAAGACGTCATCCATCGCAACACCACAGAATCCCTCAAACTTTGCTTTCTTAACGGAAAAATCGCAATCGTAATCGCGCGCCATTTTATGGGATAGCTGAACAATGGCTTTTTGCAGAATCACATCCCTGAAAATAAGCATACCAACTAATACGAATACCAAAAAAACGCCAACGATTTTAACGGTCAAAAATATTTTTTGTTTCGTAGTTCTCATTTCTAATGTAATTAACCAAACAATTCACTCACCACATCTTCAATTTTAGAGACCAAGCGGATTTTTATTAACGAATTTTTCAACGAGATCTTATTGTATTTAGATACAAAAATAGTCGAAAAACCCAATTTTTCCGCTTCTTGAATGCGTTGGTCTACGCGATTCACCGGGCGAATTTCTCCGGAAAGGCCTACTTCGCCTGCAAAACAAAATCCTTCTTCAATAGGTATGTCTTCATTTGAGGATAAAATCGCCGCCACGACCGCCAGATCAATGGCCGGATCATCAATCGAAATGCCTCCTGTAATATTGAGAAAAACATCTTTAGTCCCGAGTCGAAAGCCTGCACGTTTTTCTAAAACGGCCAGAATCATATTGAGTCGTTTGGCGTTGTAACCGGTGGTACTTCGCTGCGGCGTACCATAAACGGCAGTGCTTACCAATGCCTGAATTTCTATCATTAACGGCCGCATACCTTCAAGCGTAGAGGCGATTGCGGTTCCAGAAAGCGTAGCGTCTTTGTGCGATATTAAAATTTCGGAAGGATTTGAAACCTCGCGCAAGCCACTGCCTAACATTTCATAAATTCCCAATTCTGCTGTAGAGCCAAATCGGTTTTTAAGGGAACGCAGTATGCGGTAAACGTGGTTTCGATCACCTTCAAATTGCAATACTGTATCAACCATGTGCTCTAAAATTTTGGGCCCTGCAATGTTGCCGTCTTTGGTAATATGACCAATCAAAATCACCGGAATATTGGTCTCTTTAGCAAATTTGATCAGCTCTGCGGTAGTTTCGCGAATTTGAGAAATACTGCCTGGCGAGGCCTCAATATACTCAGTATGTAGGGTTTGAATTGAATCAATGATGACAATTTCAGGTTCAATTTCCTGAATCTGTCTGAAAATATTTTGGGTTTTGGTTTCGGTTAGGATGTAACAATTGTCTCCGTTTGGCGTGATCCTTTCCGCACGCATTTTGATTTGCTTTTGGCTTTCTTCGCCTGAAACATATAATGTTTTGTAAGGCAATTTTAGGGAAATTTGCAATAGCAAAGTACTTTTTCCGATACCGGGTTCTCCGCCCAAAAGAATTAGGGAGCCGGGAACAATTCCGCCACCAAGCACGCGGTTCAATTCGCCATCACGTGTGTCCATTCGCACTTCTTGCGCAGAATCAATTTCTTTAATTTTTAAAGGCTGCGCAGTTTTTTTCGCTTCGGAAGTCTGGGTTCTCCAAACTGATTTTTCTTCTTTCTGAATAATTTCTTCTGCTATTGTGTTCCATTCTTTACAAGAATTGCATTGCCCCTGCCATTTTGCATACTGAGCGCCACAATTTTGGCAAAAAAATGAGGTTTTGACTTTTGACATAAGCGATTACTGTTTCTTAAGTTCGTCAGCTTTGTCGAGCATCATGTCTTTTGTCAAATCTCCAATTTCTTCTTTTTGAAAAGCATTTTGATATGATTTTACTGCTTTTTTCAGATCACCTGTTTTTTCGTACATCATCGCCATTTCATAATCATACAACATCGATTTCGGATAATTTTTCTTGGCAAGATCAGCTAGTTTATCAAATTCTGCGTAGGCTTTATTTTTAAGAATAGCCGCTTCAATCGCTTTAAAATCGTTAATTCTAATTGGGATTTTCATGTACAGCGATTTTTCTAAAACATCGTATTTGTTGGTTAGATAATCTACGTAACCAGATGGAAGAATTGCGATTTTCTCTAAAAACTCAGTAGTTGAAATGGGTTGGTATGCGGCAAAAAATTGGTAAAGGGCATTAGGAATAGAATGCAAAACGAGCGAGTAGTGTGTCGCGCCCTTGAATTCGTCAAATCGGTAATTAAGGGTAGACTTTTTAATTACTTTAGCACCATCGTCTAATTTTTTGATTCGGGTCTGCATTTTTTTGACATCGCCATCGGCGGTCGACTGGTAATAGAAAATGGGCTGGGTAATGGCTGCCAAACGTTCTGGAATTTGCTCTTCCATTCCTTGTGCCAGCTCAGGACTTAATGAAATATAGGCGTTAAATAGCGGTTGGTCTTTGTACAAGTAAAAATTCAAAAATCCCGCTGTGGTATCGTGACCTGCAATCATTTTGAATGGGGCGATACGGTATTTTTTTTCCATAAACGGAATCACACCCATGCTGATGAATTCAAAGAATTTTTCGCCGGATTCTGCTGGCAGTCCGGTGTTTTCATCGACGGCACAATCCACATTCCGCTCGTTGTTTTTATTTTGGCTGATGCCTACGATAATTACTTCAGGCAAATCATCCCAATAAGCGCCGTAATTAAGAGCGCCTTGAAACGGATCAAACAAATAATCACCATCTAATAAAACAAGTAACGGGTATTTTTTATTTGGATTTTTTTCATAAGAGGCAGGCAAACCAATAATAATCTCTCTGTTTTCATTGAGTCTGGGGGAAGACACTAGGGTGGTCGTTTTTTGAGAATAGGTGGTAATAAGGCATATCAATGCCAGTAGTAAATAAACTTTTTTCATGTTAATATTGGTTGGTTATTGCGTGCTGTAAAATCAGATTAGCAAGATAATGATTTATTTGCTTCGATTAAATATCGGTAACAATAAAAAAGACAGCATCCCCAAGACCACGACCAAGAACATTTGAGAACTCCAGACAATCCATCCAAACGCATTTCCTGCCGTTTCGGAAATGGAATAAAAAAGCAAAATTTTCGAAATCAAAAACGGATAAGAACCAAAGCCACTATTGGTAAACGCTATGGCAATGCTACCCACAACAAAAGCTGTTACCACCGCACCAACCGAAATGGAGCTCGTCTCAGGGAGGACAAAAAGGGTAATGTAAAACATCAATATATAAGAAAACCAAATAAATGCAGTGTGCAGCAAATACGCTATTTTTTTTTTCATGTGAAAAATACTCAGTACGCCTTCTTTTAATCCCGAGACCTTCTGTTTGAGCGCCAATACCCATTTCGCTTTAGAATAGCGATACACCAGCAGCATTATTGCAGTAACTACAAGGCATAATATCGAAAGAAGCATCAATTTTTTTAGAGGTATTTTATCGAGGATGAACGATTTTACAATATCAAATTGCAGCAATATGGCCAACATCATAAACAAAAGAAGTACAATCATATCAACAATTCGCTCGGCTACAATGGTTCCGAAACCTTTATCAAAAGGAACATTTTCATATTTTTTTAAAATGACTGCTCTAGAAATTTCTCCCGATTTGGGCACTGTTAAATTGAGCAGATACCCGATATTGACTGCCATAAAATTATTGTAAAAGGACGTGGTGTAGCCCATGTGCTCTAAGGTAAACTTCCAACGGTAGGCTCGAGAGGCATTCCCTAAAAAGGCAATGAATACTCCCAAATAGATATAAGAATAATTGGCGTTTTTAAAATAACCTTTGATTTCCAGCAGTTGTTGGGGCGTAAATTTCTCATAAGTGTAGACAATCAGGAAGCTCCCAAATAAAATCGGAAGCATGATAGAAAACCATTTTCGGAGCTGATTTTTCAATGGCTATGTTAGGGAGTTGTCGTTTTCATTCGGAAAGACTAATGAGGGCTTGAACGTTTTGGCTTCTTCCAATTCTAAAATGCCGTATGCAATAATGATAATAATATCGCCTTTTTGAACCTTTCTTGCTGCGGGACCATTTAGGGTAATTTCACCACTATTTCTGGCTCCTTTTATAGCGTAAGTTTCCAAACGTTCCCCGTTGTTAATATTTACAACAGCAACTTTTTCGCCTTCGACAATGTTGGACGCTTCCATCAGCGCTTCATCAATGGTGATGCTCCCAATATAATTTAAATCGGCACCCGTAACTTTGACGCGGTGAATTTTTGATTTTACAACTTGAATTTGCATGGGGCAAAGGTAATTAATTTAATGAAATCGTATCGATCAATCTGATTTTGTTAACAAATACAGCGATGAAAGCCCGGTATTTTTTGCCAATGTTTTTGCGGATGCAGGGCGATAAAGTAGCTTCGTCTGCAATTTGAAAATATTCAACCACCAGCTCTGGATGGGCATTGATGTTTTTGACTACCCAGGCGGTTACCCATTGGGCACTTTGTGTTTTAAATTTAATTTTTGAAGTCCTTAATGTTTTATAAATCACGGCAGCCACTCTTTTTTCATTTGAAGACAATCGTTCATTTCTAGAACTCATGGCCAAACCATTTGGCTCTCTAAAAATGGGGCAACCAATTATGTTGACGGGCAGTTTTTCTTTTTCCGTCATTTTTTTTACAATTTGCAGCTGCTGAAAATCTTTTTCTCCAAAGTAGGCATTGGTCGGTTTTATAATTTCAAACAGTCGTTTAACGATAGTTCCCACACCATCAAAATGGCCCTGACGAAACCTTCCTTCCATTTGGTTTTCAAGTCCATCAAAATTAAAATGCGTTGAAACAGTTTTTCCTTCATAAATGTCTTCGACAGCCGGCGCGTAAATTATAATTTGTTCAGAAATGCTTTTGATTTTTTCGATGTCGGAATCTAAGGTTCTGGGATATTTGATCAGGTCTTCTTGATTGTTGAATTGTGTCGGATTCACAAAAATACTTATTACGGTAAGGTCATTGTCTGCCATGGAAGCTGTCAATAATGATAAATGCCCGTCGTGAAGCGCACCCATCGTGGGCACAAATCCAATTGGGATCTTGGAAAACGAGGAAAGATGCCTAGCCAAATCGGCTTTTTTATTGAAAATTAACATGGATTGGTCTTTCAAATAAGTTGCAAACTTAAGATTTTAGTTAATAACTGCATAAAATTTTGTAATTTTGCCTGTTTTTTGTTGACAATTAGTAAAAGTAAATTACAATATGGAGGATAAGAGGATATTATACGTATCATCTGAAGTGGTTCCTTATCTCGCTGAGAATGAGGTTTCTTTAATGTCTTATGATGTTCCGAAAATGATCAATGATCAAGGTGGACAGATTCGGATTTTTATGCCGCGATATGGCAATATCAATGAGCGAAGACACCAGCTGCATGAGGTGATCCGATTGTCAGGAATGAATTTAGTTGTCAATGACTTAGATATGCCATTGATTATTAAAGTGGCTTCGATTCCAAAAGAGCGAATTCAAGTTTATTTTATTGACAACGATGAATATTTTAAGAGGAAAGCGACTTTTACCGATGAGGAAGGCATGTTATATGCTGACAATGATGAACGAGCCATATTTTTTGCTAAAGGCGTGGTCGAAACTGTAAAGAAACTCAATTGGGTTCCAGATATTATTCACGTTCATGGCTGGATGGCGGCGATGCTTCCGATTTACATGAAGCATTATTACAAAGATGAAGCCTTGTTTGCCCATACAAAAATAGTGACTTCAGTTTACAGTCAATCTTTTGAAGGCAATTTAGATGTAGAAATGATCAACAAAGTTAAATTTGACGGAATTCCGTATGAAGCCGTTGTCGATTTGGAAACGCCCAATTATGAAAACATCATTAAAGCCTCGATTATTCATTCCGATGCTTTGATTATTGCTTCCGAAAACCTCTCCTCAAGTTTAACAAAATTTATAGAATCATCAGGGAAACCTTTTTTATCTTTCCAGCCGAAAGATAAATTCGCAGAAGCGTATACCAATTTCTACAAAAATACGGTTCTATAATTCAACATTTTATATTTAAACATGAACAAAGTAGTATTAAAAAAACACCTTTTACTTGCTGTTGCATTTGGATTTTTAGCTTCTTGTGATAGTAATTTCAACGAGCTGGGTACCGATATAGTAGGTGTAGATAATTTTGGTTTTGAAAGTCAGCAATACACGGTGAATACCACCAATGTCAGTTTAGGGGCGCTAGAATCTAACAATCTTCCGGTAAATCCTTTGGGCATATACAACAGCCCGGTGTTCGGCTTGACCAGAGCCAATTTTGTAACTCAGGTGCAGTTGGCGTCGGTTAATCCTGCAATTGATCCGCTGTTGCATCCAATTATTGAAAATGTAGTTTTAACGATTCCCTATTTTAATACGAAATTGACTGCTTTTGCCAACGATGTTGCGGGCACTTACAAACTTGATTCCATTTACGGACCCGAAATCCGTTCTAAATTTATTCTAGATGTTTACGAATCTGGTTATTTTTTAAGGGATTTAAATCCGCTTGATCAATTGCAGCAAGCCTATTACAACGACCAAGACGCTGATTTTAACGCGGCTAAAATTGGAAGTAGTTTGAATACGGGAATTGCCAGCCAGAATACCGATTTTGTATTCAGCAATTTGGAAAACTCTGAAACAACAACGGTAAACGGAACAGAGACGACGACGCGAAATGCAGGAATGAAATTGAATTTGTCCACCGTTTTTTTTAAAACCAAAATATTGGAAGCCCAAGCAGGAAAGCTATTAAACAACAATGTTTTTAAAGACTATTTCAGAGGGCTCTATTTTTCGGTAGCACAAATTCCTGGTGAAGAGGGCAATCTTGCCATGATTAATTTTCAAGGCGGTAAAATTACAATTAATTACAAGGAAGACCTATCACTGACGGATGCTACTGAGGCAAACAGAGTGTCCAAAAGCATAGTTTTAAATTTAACAGGAAACACGGTAAGTTTGGTAGAGCAAGGCACTCCCGCGATAGTTCCTGATAGCCGAAAGTTAGTGTTGAAAGGGGGTGCAAACAGTTCAATGGCGGTCATCGATCTGTTTAGCGCCGGAGAACTGCAACAGTTACGAGATGACAAATGGTTGATTAATGACGCTTCGTTAACTTTCACCATAGACAACACTCAAACCGGAATGGATGCTGGTTCAACAAAAGCGGTAGAACCAAATCGTGTTTATTTGTATGATTTGAACAATAAAAGACCGATTGTAGATTACAGTTTGGACGCCTCTGCAAATAGCGCAAAACCAAAATTCGGAAAAACGCTCTTTGGTGGAATCATAAAAAAAGATGCCACCGCCAGAGGTACTACGTATAAAATCCGTCTTACAAAACACGTGCTACAAATGGTAAAATTAGATTCTACCAATGTACGATTGGGATTGGTGGTTACTGAAGACATTAATAATGTCGCCAATAAAAGACTAAAATCTCCCGTCCTGGCCGGAACCATAAAAGCCGTGCCGTTGATGTCAGTGGTTCATCCTTTAGGAACCATATTGTTCGGGAGTGATGAGGCAGACGCTAGTAAAAGACCAAGATTTGAAATTTATTATACAAAACCTAAACAAAACTAATTATGTGTGGAATTGTTGGATACATAGGATATAGAGAAGCTTACCCCATTATTATAAAAGGACTAAAACGATTAGAATACCGAGGGTATGATAGTGCTGGAATCATGCTTTTTGATGGTGAAAATTTAAATATTTGTAAAACAAAAGGGAAAGTCTCCGATCTGGAAGAGAAATCTTTGAAAGACCATATAACAGGAGGTGTAATTGGCATGGGACATACCCGTTGGGCAACTCATGGTGTTCCAAATGATGTTAATTCACATCCCCATCTTTCCAATTCGGGAAACCTCGCTATCATCCACAATGGGATTATAGAAAATTATGAGCCTCTTAAAAAAGAACTTATAAAAAGAGGGTACATTTTTCACTCCGATACCGATACTGAAGTACTGATAAACCTGATTGAAGAAGTTCAGAAAAAAGACAAACTAAAACTAGGAAAGGCGGTTCAGGTAGCACTCAATCAAGTAATTGGAGCCTATGCAATTTGTGTTTTCGACAAACAAAAGCCCGATGAAATTATTGTAGCGCGTTTGGGAAGTCCGTTAGCCATTGGCGTTGGTAAAGATGAGTTTTTTATCGCCTCTGATGCTTCGCCTTTTATCGAATATACTTCGAATGCCATTTACCTCGAAGATGAAGAAATGGCTGTTGTGAGATTGAACAAGCCATTGAAAATCCGAAAAATTAAGGATGACTCGCCCGTAGATCCCTATGTTCAAGAGTTGCAAATGAACCTAGAGCAAATAGAAAAAGGCGGATATGATCATTTTATGCTCAAAGAAATTTATGAGCAACCCAGCGTGATCAAAGATACATATCGCGGAAGACTGCTTGCCAATCAAGGCATTATCCAAATGGCGGGCGTAGAAGACAATCTGGAAAAATTTTTAAATGCAGAACGTATTCTTATCGTGGCCTGCGGTACTTCGTGGCATGCTGGGTTGGTTGCAGAATACATTATCGAAGAGTTTACACGTATCCCTGTGGAAGTGGAATATGCTTCGGAATTCAGATACAGAAATCCAATTATCAATAAAGGCGATGTGGTAATTGCCATATCGCAGTCAGGAGAGACCGCCGATACTTTAGCGGCCATTAAATTGGCTAAAGAGCGCGGTGCTTTTGTTTTTGGCGTATGTAACGTGGTAGGTTCGTCTATTTCTAGAGAAACCAATGCAGGCGCATACACCCATGCAGGTCCCGAAATTGGGGTAGCTTCCACCAAAGCCTTTACCACTCAGATTACGGTATTGACTATGATTGCACTGCGATTGGCTAAAGCCAAAGGAACGCTTTCCAATTCTAATTTTCACCGGTACTTGCAAGAATTAGAGATTATTCCTGAGAAAGTAAAAGAGGCTTTGGAAACAAACGACAAAGCCAAAGAGATTGCGGCCATTTTTAAGGACGCACCAAATTGCCTTTATTTAGGAAGGGGCTATAATTTTCCGGTAGCCTTAGAAGGTGCCCTAAAACTAAAAGAGATATCTTATATTCACGCCGAAGGATACCCTGCTGCAGAAATGAAGCATGGGCCTATCGCTTTAATTGACGAGCACATGCCCGTTGTAGTAATAGCCCCCAAGCAAGGACATTACGATAAAGTAGTGAGTAATATTCAAGAGATCAAATCCAGAAGTGGCAAAATCATCGCTATCGTAACCAAAGGTGATACCCAAGTACGCGACTTAGCAGATTATGTAATTGAAATTCCGGAAATCACAGATGCACTTTCTCCACTTTTAACAACCATACCGCTGCAATTATTGTCGTATCATATTGCCGTTATGCGCGGATGCAACGTTGATCAGCCCAGAAATTTGGCAAAATCGGTCACAGTGGAATAATTTCACCATTATTTTTTGATAGCAAAGCGAGATTTTTTCTCGCTTTTTTTAATGCCCGGCCGTTTTGTAAATCTGATTTTTATTTATGATTAATTCAATTTTAATTCTATATAATACGATCGCGCACGTTTTTTTTTAAGCTTATTCCTAAAATGTTAACAATAGTTTAAAAACACTGTAAAATGACAAATTATCAATAAAGGCTTTAATTTGCTGACAATTCTTAAATTTATTATTGCTTTTTTTATTAATGTCAAAAATCTTTGTACTTTGGCATCATAAACCAACAAAAATTTCAACCCAATGAAAGTGTACTTATTTATTTTGTCATTATTTTTTTTTAGTGTCACCCATGCACAAAATTCAGTTTCAGGTTCGGTTATAGACAGCAACCTGCAACCTATTCCCGGAGCTAATATTAAAATTACGGGAGAGTCGAAAGGCACAGTCACGGATTTAGAAGGTAATTTTTCACTGCAAACGTCAAAACAACCGCCATTTTCTTTAGAAATTTCGAGTGTTGGATTTGGTTCAAAAAAAATATCCATTAACACAAACAATCAAAAGGTGTCGGTTTCGCTTGTGGACGAAGAAACCAAATTGAATGAAATCGTAGTTTCAGCTTCAAGAACGCCTGAAAGAGTAATCGAGTCTCCGGTAACCATCGAAAGAATGGGTTTACAGGAAATAAAAAGCACCACTGCAGCGACTTATTACGATGGACTCGAAAACTTAAAAGAGGTGCATTTTAACACCAGTAGTT
This sequence comes from Flavobacterium sp., assembly GCA_014378065.1. Classification (GTDB taxonomy): domain Bacteria; phylum Bacteroidota; class Bacteroidia; order Flavobacteriales; family Flavobacteriaceae; genus Flavobacterium. The sequence continues at coordinate 11,403 of JACMOK010000154.1, read as the reverse complement.
TGTCATTTAAATCTATTAACACCAGAGGTTTTGCGACGGTGGCCAACACGCGGTTCATGCAGTTGGTAGACGGTATGGACAACTCTTCTCCGGCGCTAAATTTTGTGCTTGGAAATTTGATTGGCATTTCAGAGCTTGATGTAGCCAATGTGGAGTTGTTACCAGGCGCGTCCTCTGCATTGTATGGCGCCAATGCTTTCAACGGCGTTTTATTTATGAATAGCAAAAGCCCTTTTATTTTTCAAGGCATAAGCACTTATATTAAATACGGCAATACTTCGCAAAAAACGGCGGGGACAAACGATTACTGGGATTTTGGAATCAGAGCCGCTCATGCATTCAACAAATACATTGCAGGAAAGGCAAACCTAAATATGATGCGCGCCACAGAATGGATTGCTTCGGATGACAGAGATGTGCACGGCGGATTGGTCGGACATTCTGACAATCAAAATTATGATGGTTTGAATTATTATGGGGATGAAGCTTCTGTCTTCATAAAAAATGTCGGCCAGGTCAGCCGAACAGGATACCGCGATCAAGACTTAAATGACAATAAAATTAAAAGTGTAAAAGCCGATTTCTCTTTGCATTTTAAACCATGGGCCAATGATTTCGAAATTATTTTGCAAAGTAAAGTGGGAACGGGTAACACAATTTATCAAGGAGCAAACCGATATGCCCTTAAAAACTTTTACATGAATCAAAATAAACTAGAAGTAAAAGGAAAAAACTTTTTTGTACGTGCTTACATGACTACAGAAGACGCCGGTGATTCTTATAATATGACTTTCGCCGGACTTAAAGTAAACGAGGAATGGAAATCCAACAAAAACTGGTTTACCGATTATGCCACTGCCTACCAATTGTCGAGTGCTGTTTTGGGGTATAATACAACTGTTGCATCGGCCTACGCAAGAAAGTTCGCCGATTACAACATAACGCCATTTTTACCCTTGACCCCAAGTAACCTGGGCGGTCCGAATTCTCCCAGATATTTGCCCGGAACAGCAGCTTATAACCAAGCATTAGCCAAAGTAATCGGCAACTCTAACCCAATTACAGGAGGTGCTAAATTTGAAGATTTGTCTAAAATTTACCACTCAGATGCCAATTATAACTTTAGAGATCAAATAAAATTTGCTGAAATTCAAGTTGGTGGCTCCCTAAGAGAATATGAAATGAATTCCAATGGCAGAATTTTCACCGATGGGGATGGAAAAATCACTTACAATGAATACGGTATTTATTCTCAATTAACTAAAAAGTTTTTAAAAGAAAACCGATTGAAATTTACCGGTTCTGTTCGCTATGATAAAAGCCAGAATTTTAGAGGCTTTGTTTCACCAAGAGTTGCTTTTGTATACACCGCTGGCGCAACAAAAGTGCATAACTTCAGAGTATCTTACCAAACTGGTTTTAGAAACCCAACTACCCAAGATCAATATATCGGATTGGATGTGGGGCCATACGCATTAATTGGTTCTGCGCCGGATAACTTGTCAAGATATTCTGAAATCCGTGGAGAAAATATCAACGGAAGCGGCGAAATATCGGCTGCAGGTCAGTCCATTTTAGGAGCAGCTACAGTTGAGATGAACGGCTTAAAGGCGTATAATAATTCCTTTACTAAAAATTCAGTACTAGATTTTGACAGTGCAGTTTCAAGTGGTGAATCTCCGGCTATTGCTGCTTCAAGACTTCAAGTTGCGCAAATTGATTTGGTTAAGCCAGAGCGAGTACAAGCTTTTGAAGTGGGATATCGCTCGGTGATTAAAAATGATTTTTCAATAGACATCAATGGCTATTATAATATTTACAATGAATTTTTAAATCAAGCCAGAGTTTTCTCGCCATATTATGGTGATGTAAAGTCAGCCGGTGCCGGTTCTGATGCGCTGACAGCAATCTCAAATGGGGATAGACGAGAATATAATATTTATACCAATTCTAAAACAGAAGTAACTTCAACAGGTTTCGGAGTTGGTTTGGGTAAAAAAATATACAAAAATTTCGAAATGAGTGTCAACTATAATTTTGCAGATTTTAAATTCGATCAAGCAAAAGACCCCGCTTTTATCGCAGGATTTAACACGCCAAAGCACAGAGTTAAGGCTTCTGTTGGAAATGATAAATTGTTTAACAACTTTGGATTTAACGTAAATGCCAGATGGAATACCGCCTATTTATGGGAATCAAATTTTGGGGATGGAATTGTAGAAGAAAACACCGTATTTGATGCGCAAATCAACTATGCCATTCCGGTGTTAAAATCAGTTCTAAAAGTGGGTGCAAACAACATCTTCGGAAAAGACTACGTTCAAGTAATCGGTGCGGGCGCTATTGGCCAAATTTGGTACGCGTCCTTGACCATTAATCCGTAATTTAAAGTAAGAAATAGTCAATTTAAAAAAAACAAAATCATGATAAAAAATTTCAAATGGCTGCTTTTAGTTTCTATAAGCTTTGCAGCTTGTAACAGTAATGAGGAGACAGCAACTGTTGAAACTCCGATCACGGCTGGTACAGCAGATTTTTCTAAGTATGTTTCTCTTGGAAATTCACTAACGGCTGGATTTAGCGACAATGCGCTTTTCAAAAAAGGGCAAGAAGGATCTTACACCAATATATTAGCCCAGCAGTTTGCTTTAGTAGGAGGAGGAGAATTTAGAATTCCGCTAACGGGCGATGATAACTTAGGCGGATTGCTAATTGGAGGAACACCAATTCAAGGTACCAGATTATATTTTAATGGTGTAGCACCTGTGCCGGTTCCCGGACCGCCAGTCACTGAAGTAACCAATCATTTAACAGGTCCGTTCAACAACATGGGTGTTCCGGGGGCAAAAAGTTTTCATTTGCTAGCGCCCGGTTACGGCAATTTAGCCGGAGTCATTTCTGGTGCAGCCAACCCGTATTTTGTTCGTTTTGCCTCGTCACCATCAACTACAATTTTAGCGGATGCAATCGCTCAAAACCCCACTTTTTTTTCGTTATGGATTGGAAATAATGATGTGCTAAGCTATGCAACCTCCGGAGGAACAGGCACAAACCAGATAGGTAATTTAAATCCAGCCACCTACGGCGGAAATGACATTACGGATCCAAATGTTTTCGCAAATGTCTACACCGGATTATTAGATGCGCTTACAGCAAACGGCGCAAAGGGCGTTGTGGCAAATATTCCGTATGTAACTACCATTCCGTTTTTCAGAACAGTCCCTTACAATCCAGTACCACTTGACCTAGCTAGCGCAACCCAACTGAATTCCGGCTACGCAACTTATAATGGTGGCTTGGCAACCGCGCAAGGAGCGGGATTGATCACCGCAGAAGAAAAAACACGTAGAACGATCACTTTTCAAGCCGGAAAAAATGCGGTAGTGATGGTCGACAGTTATTTGACCAATCTGGCAGCTTTAGGATTGCCTTCTTACCGTCAGACTACAGTGGAAGATCTCTTAATACTGCCTTCGAGAACTTTTATCGGTACTGTCGTTGGCGGAAATCCTGCAGCCATCAATGGCGTTTCGGTTCCATTGGCTGACAATTGGGTGCTTTCAAAAGATGAAGTAGCCGAAGTAAAAACGGCGGTTGACGCCTACAACGAAACTATCCGTTCTTTAGCGGTAGCTAAAGGACTGGCTTTTGTAGATGCAAATGCCATCTTAAGTCAAGTTTATAACGGCGGAATTCGTTTTGGTAACTACCACCTATCAGCCTCTTACGTTACCGGCGGTGCATTTTCGCTCGACGGAGTACACCCAAGTGCTAGAGGATATGCTTTAATAGCCAATAAATTTATGGAAGCCATCAATGCCAAATACGGTTCGACATTCAGACCAGTCGATTTGGGGAAATACCAAATTCAATACCCTGCAGTACTTAATTAAACAGACATAATTACAGTTTTTAAACCATTCGTTTCGGCGAATGGTTTTTTGCTTTACCGCCACCACTGACGGTAGATTTTATTGCTTTTACCGCTTATCACAGACAATACTGCAAATTTTGAATATTTTTTTACAAAAAAATTATTTATTTTATATTTTTAAAATTATCTTTGCACTCGGAAAAAACAGGTATTTTTAACCCTATTGATCCCAAACCTAAATAGCTATTTAATAAATACATAAGTAATGTCAAAAGTAATAGGAAAAGTTGCGCAAATCATCGGGCCGGTAGTTGACGTTGTTTTCAACGGTAAAGATGTTGAACTTCCAAAAATTTATGATTCCCTCGAAATCACCAAAAAAGACGGTACTTTACTAGTACTTGAAGTACAATCTCACATTGGTGAAAACACGGTTCGTACCATTTCTATGGACTCGACAGATGGTCTGAGCAGAGGTTATGAAGTAGTCGGCACAGGAAACCCAATCAAAATGCCAATCGGACCAGACGTATACGGTCGTTTATTCAACGTAATCGGGGATGCAATTGATGGTTTGGGAGATCTGCCAAAAACGGGGGAAAATGGGATGTCAATCCACAGACCAGCGCCAAAATTCGAAGACCTATCCACTTCTTCTGAAGTCTTGTTCACAGGAATCAAAGTAATTGATTTGATCGAGCCGTATTCAAAAGGAGGAAAAATCGGATTGTTTGGTGGTGCCGGTGTAGGGAAAACAGTATTGATTCAAGAGTTAATTAACAATATCGCCAAAGGTCACGGTGGACTTTCCGTATTCGCAGGAGTGGGAGAAAGAACGCGTGAAGGAAATGACTTGCTTCGCGAGATGTTAGAGTCGGGCATTATCAAATACGGAGAAGAATTTATGCATTCCATGGAAAATGGAGGCTGGGATTTATCAAAAGTAGACAAACCCGGAATGAGAGAATCCAAAGCTACTTTCGTATTCGGACAAATGAACGAACCTCCTGGAGCTCGTGCTCGTGTAGCACTTTCAGGATTGTCCATCGCAGAATATTTCCGTGATGGTGCTGGTACAGATCAGGGGAAAGACGTATTGTTCTTCGTAGACAACATCTTCCGTTTTACGCAAGCAGGTTCAGAAGTATCAGCGCTTTTAGGACGTATGCCGTCGGCAGTTGGCTACCAGCCTACGCTAGCCACTGAAATGGGGGCGATGCAAGAAAGAATTACATCAACCAATAAAGGATCCATCACTTCAGTACAGGCGGTATACGTGCCGGCAGATGACTTGACCGATCCGGCGCCTGCAACGACCTTTGCCCACCTTGATGCAACAACTGTACTTTCTCGTAAAATTGCCGAACTCGGAATATATCCCGCGGTAGATCCGCTCGATTCTACGTCAAGAATTCTGACGCCGCAAATTCTCGGTGACGAGCACTACGATTGCGCACAACGCGTTAAAGAAATCCTTCAAAAATACAAACAACTTCAAGATATCATTGCGATCCTAGGAATGGAAGAATTGTCTGAAGAAGACAAACTTTCCGTTTCAAGAGCCCGTCGGGTTCAGCGATTCTTGTCGCAGCCTTTCCATGTAGCCGAGCAGTTTACAGGTATTCCGGGGGTTTTGGTCGACATCAAAGACACGATTAAAGGATTTAATATGATTATTGACGGCGAACTAGACCATCTTCCAGAAGCGGCCTTCAACTTGAAAGGAACAATCGAAGATGCCATCGAAGCTGGAGAAAAAATGTTAGCCGAAGCTTAATCACAGTTTAAAAAGATGACTTTAGAAATCGTATCACCCGAAGCCAAATTGTTCTCCGGAACCGTAACCTCTGTTACACTTCCCGGAGTAGATGGCAGTTTTCAAATATTAAACCACCACGCCGCCATCGTTTCTACTTTGAAAGCAGGACTGATAAAAATTGTCGCCGACAACTTTGCAATGAGTAAAGATTCAGCTGCAAAATTCACGAGTGTAGATGCTAAAACATATACGCTTGCCATTAATTCAGGCACCATAGAAATGAAAGACAATAAAGCCATTGTTTTAGTCGACTAAACCAATGCACTGCAAAAACAAAGGCCTCGATTTTATCGGGGCTTTTTTGATTGGAAGCTGTTCCGGCTATCCATTGCAATCTTTTGTCTTCTAAAGAAAAAAACAAAAGGATTTCCACTGCTATCCGGGCTAGGGCTGCTCAATTAAAACCCAGCCACTACAGCTAACTATTTTCTTCCTTAAACTCCATAATATCACCGGGCTGACAGGCCAAAATTTGGCAGATTGCCTGCAAAGTCGAAAATCGAATAGCCTTAGCCTTTCCGGTTTTGAGTATCGAAAGATTGGCAGTCGTAATACCAATCAGCTCCGCCAACTCATTGGAGCGCATTTTTCGTTTGGCGAGCATTACATCTACGTTAACTATAATAGGCATAAGTTAAATGGTGAATTCATTTTCGTCTTGGATTTGTTTGGCCTGCTCAAAAATCGAACTCAGTGTAATAAAAAATAAAGCAATGATGAGCAGAAAGAAAAAAGATTCCGGACTGATGCTTCCCAGCTTAATAGCAACATCCCCCGCAATGAAAAGTGCATAAAACCCCGCCGGAAGATAGATAAGAAAGGTAGCGGCCATCAAAAAAGAACCCACTTTTTTGATGGTTCTGACCGACTCTAATGTGAAAAAGTGTTTGTTGACAAACAATTTGACAAGCCGTTTGAGCTGATATAATGCCAGTAAAAAAAAGACATAACCAACCATCGTGATCAGTAACACCAAGATTAGCGCGGTGTCAAATGCCGTAATTTCCTGACCAGTTATTTTAAATTTTAGTTGAGAGACATTGTTTGTTGCCACCGCATAAACAACTCCAATTACTGTAACGGCAATTATGGTCATAGAAAACCACAAAACAAAATTCAATGTCGAGTGAAGCTGGTAAATTTTTTGCATTTTTTATATTTAAGGTGTCATCAAATATAGTAAAATTATTGATAAACAATAATAAAATATTAAATTACAATAATTTCGTCTTTGGATTTTTTACTCCGAGAATATGTACTTTTGTATTTATGTTACAACTTCCTCCCGCATTACAGCGCAGACTTAACCAGCGGCAAGAAGCCTGTTCTTTACGGGAGCTTCCCGCCTCCAATGCTTTAATCGATTTTGCGTCTAACGATTACCTGGGTTTTGCCAAATCAGAAATTATTTTCAATCAAACGCACCAATTGCTTGTCGATAGAAATTTAAAAATAAACGGTGCGACGGGATCGCGATTGCTTTCGGGAAACCACGATTTGTATGCCGAAGCCGAAGCGCACATTGCCGAATTCCACCAAGCCGAAACCGCTCTAATTTTTAATTCAGGCTACGATGCCAATGTGGGTTTTTTTAGCTGTGTGCCCCAGAAAGGAGATTTCATTTTGTACGATGAATTAAGTCATGCATCAATTCGTGATGGCATCCAAATGTCGCATGCCAAGTCCTACAAGTTTTCGCATAACGATTGTGAAGCTTTAGAACGATTGATCAAAAGGTGTGACACTGCAAAGGCCGCCATTTATATCGTGACCGAATCCGTTTTTTCTATGGATGGTGATACGCCCGAGCTCGAAAGATTAATAGCGTTGTCAGAAGCCAATGGCTGCTATTTGGTCATAGATGAAGCGCATGCCTTGGGCGTTTTCGGAGAAAATGGCGTGGGATTACTCCAAAATTTGAAATGCCATGATCGCGTTTTCGCCCGGATTGTGACTTTTGGAAAAGGATTGGGTTGTCATGGCGCGGCCGTTCTCGGAAGCACTTCGTTAAAAAATTATCTTGTTAATTTTGCGCGGAGTTTCGTCTACACCACCGCATTGGCTCCGCCTGCGATTGCGACTATTTTAATCGCTTACCAGCAGTTGAAAGCGGCACAAACTCAAAGGCAACAATTGCGCGACAACATTAACTTTTTTAACCGCGAGAAGCAGATCAGCGGGTTAACACCACTTTTTGTACCCAGCAAATCGGCCATTCAAAGTGCGATTTTTCCTGGGAATCAAAAAGTAAAAAACATAGCAACCCAGTTGCAAGACTGCAATTTCAACGTAAAAGCGATTCTATCACCTACCGTTCCTGAAGGATTGGAGCGATTGCGTTTCTGCATTCACAGCTACAATTCGGAAGCCGAAATCTCCAAAGTCTTGCAATTGTTGAGTACTTTTGTGTTCTTAAAACTTTAAAGCTGCGGTGGTCAGGCATTATACTATGAAACTATTTATTACAGGAATATCAACAGATGTGGGCAAAACAATTGCCTCGGCCATTATTACAGAAGCCTTGGAAGCAGATTATTGGAAACCCATTCAGGCGGGAGATCTTGAAAATTCCGACAGTCATACCGTAAAGACCCTTTTGTCGAATGGAAAAACAAAAATCCACCCCAATAGCTATGCTTTCAAAACACCCGCCAGTCCACATCTTGCGGCGGCGTTGGAAAATGTGCGCATCGATTTTAAAAATATCCAGCCATTAACAACCAAAAACCATCTTGTTATTGAAGGTGCCGGCGGTATTTTTGTACCACTCAATGACAACGAAACCATCATCGATTTAATCCAACCCGATTATAAGGTGATTGTGGTTTCAAAGCATTATTTGGGAAGCATCAACCACACTTTGTTGACCATTGAAGCGTTGCAAAACCGAAATATAAAGGTGTCAGGCCTCATTTTTAACGGAGACGAAAATACTTCCACAGAGACAATCATCCTTAAAAAAACTGGTATAAGCATGATCGGGCGCATCAACGATGAACCCTATTTCGATAAGAATGTGATTCTAGAATATGCTGACAGGTTCCGAGCACCATTACTCGAATTAAATTAAAAAGAAACAAGTAAAAACGAACAAAAAACCTAACGAAAAGCAACAGAAAGAAAACCAAGCCGACAAGATTTTCTCGCTTTTCTGTTTTATCTAAAGCATATGAGCCTGACCAACAGAGACCAACAACACCTTTGGCACCCATACACACAACACAAAACCGCCTCGCCTTCCATTGCAATTGTTCGCGGTGAAGGGGCTTTGCTCTGGGACGAAAATAATAAAGTTTACATCGATGCGATTGCGTCTTGGTGGGTTAATCCTTTCGGACACAGCAACCGCTTTATCGCTGACGCCATCTACCATCAGCTAACCACTTTAGAGCATGTTTTGTTTGGCGGCTTTACGCACGAACCCGCCATCGTTTTAGCGGAAAAACTGCTAGAAATTTTGCCCAGCAACCAAAAGAAAATCTTTTTTTCCGACAACGGTTCGACCGCCGTAGAAGTCGCTATTAAAGTGGCGCTGCAATATTTTTATAACAAAGGAGAAAAAAAAACCACGCTTATTGCTTTCGAAAATGCTTTTCACGGTGATACTTTCGCGGCGATGGCAGCCAGCGGAATTTCGTTTTACACAGAAGCTTTTCAAGGAATGTTTATCGATGTCGTTCGTATTCCGGTTCCGGTAAAAGGGCAGGAGCAACTTAGTTACGCCGCCTTACAGCAAGCCATAGCAGATCACAACGTGGCGGGATTTATATTTGAACCTTTAGTACAAGGTGCCGCCGGAATGGTCATGTATTCTGCTGAAGCATTAGACCAAATGATCCGGGTTTGTAACCAAAACCATGTGCTTACCATTGCCGACGAAGTAATGACTGGTTTTGGCAAAACCGGAAGAAACTTTGCCTGCGATTTTCTGCAAACCCAACCCGATATGCTGTGCCTTTCCAAAGCGTTGACGGGCGGAACCATTCCAATGGCGATTACTACTTTCACGCAGGAATTATTTGACGGTTTTTATAGTGACGACATCAACAAAGCGCTGTTTCACGGCCATACATTTACCGCTAATCCCACAGGCTGTGCAGCCGCTATAGCCAGCTTGACATTACTGCAAACCGACGAAATGCAAAACAACATTGCGCGAGTCCACCAAAGCCACCTCGCTTTCGAAAAACACATTCAAAACCATCCCAAAGTGTCCACCACCCGCGTCCTTGGGGTGATATTTGCGCTTGAAATCAAGACCGAAAGCCAAGAAAGTTATTACGGCGACCTGCGCAACAAATTGTATCACTATTTTATTGAAAACGGCATTATCATCCGACCCGTTGGAAATATAATTTACATATTGCCTCCGTATATTATCACTGAGGAGCAGCTCAAAAAAGTCTACGAGGCAGTTGAAAATGCGATAGAAATAGTCTAATTTTAAAGCCATTTCCCGCTATGCGTTCCAATCTTTTTTATTCGGCATCTGAAAAAAAGCAAACCATTTTTGCAAACAAAAAAAGGATTTCCACTGCTATCGGGGCTAGGGTTATCCACTTCCAACAGCCAATAATACAAAGAAATTAAAATTTGTCGAACACCATTTCCATCACCGCCCTTGGTTCGCTTTCCGCTTTAGGAAATGATCCCCAAACCATTTGGGAAAACTACCGCAATCCAAAGCCATGTTTCACCTCCCAATCGTTTGGAAATCGAAATGCAATTGCTTCTTTTTTGGATGCCGACTCCAAAACCCTGATCGCCAATTTGAAACAATCGGATCCTAAATACAAGGAATTAGATTCTTCTGTGCTCTATGCCATAGCGGCTTCTCGGATAGCAATAGCCCAAGCAGGCTGGAATAAAAATGCAGTTTTCGGAATCAATATAGGCTCTTCACGCGGAGCCACGGCCTTGTTTGAAAAATACCACCAGGAGTTCCTTCATTCCGGAAAAACACAAACGCTAACCTCTCCAACAACAACACTTGGCAATATCGCTTCGTGGGTTTCGCATGATTTGCAAAACGATGGCCCCGAAATTTCACACTCCATTACTTGTTCTACCGCACTGCACGCTTTGTTAAATGGGGTGGCTTGGCTACGAGCCGGAATGGCTGATAAATTTTTGGTTGGTGGGTCTGAAGCGCCGTTGACTGATTTTACCATTGCCCAAATGCACGCGCTTAAAATTTATGCAAAAGAAGACCAAGAATTTCCGTGTCGCGCGCTCGATCTGGAAAAAAAACACAACACGATGGTCTTGGGGGAGGGCGCCGCAGTCTGTTGTCTTGAAATCGGAAACAAAGAAAATGCATTGGCTTTTGTAGACGGAATAGGCTACGCGACCGAATTGTTGGCGCACAGTACTTCAATTTCTGCGGCAGCCGATTGTTTTCAAAAATCGATCGCTATGGCATTGCGAGATACTGATCTGTCAACCGTTGATGCCATTGTCATGCACGCTCCCGGAACCAAATCTGGCGACCTGTCGGAGTACAAAGCAATTCAAAAAATCTTTGGCAACAGCCTGCCGATGCTTACAACCAACAAATGGAAAATTGGTCATACCTTTGGTGCTTCGGGGATGTTGAGTATTGAGTTGGCTGTTTTGATGCTACAACAGCAACAATTTATCAGTGTTCCTTTTGCCAAAATGCAGCCGAGGAAAAAGGCCATCCATAAAATCTTAGTCAATGCCGTCGGAT
>JACMOK010000027.1 GCA_014378065.1 Flavobacterium sp. | reverse complement strand
TATTTGGCTGCAGCCGGAATTTATGCCTTGGACAACCATATCGAAAGATTAGCAGACGATCACCGTCGCGCTAAGGAAATAGGAGCTGTTTTAGCAAAACAAAATTGGGTTGCAAAAGTAGAACCGGTAGAAACCAATATTTTGATTTTCTCGCTGCAACCGCATATTGATGAAGCTGTTTTAATAGAAAAATTAAAACAAAAAGGAATTTCGATAAGTTCTATGGGACACGGAAAATTAAGAATTGTGACACATCTTGATTATCGTGAAGTGATGCATACCTATGTTTTAGAAACTTTGGAGAAGTTGTAATACGTTATAAGTTATGCGTTAAGGGTTAAGGGTTTGGAAAACACCTAACTCCTAACGCTTAATCCTTAACCCATAACATCAAATTATTTTTTCATTTCTTCCAGCATTGCAATAATTTTGTCCAATTTTTCTACATCCAATTTGTTTAGGATTAAGGTTAAGGCTTCAATTTCAAGTTTTGCATCGATATTAGTTTGATAATCAGCCTGAGCTTGCATTCTGTCTCTTTCGCTTTGTCGGTTTTGCGACATCATAATAATTGGAGCGGCATAAGCAGCTTGCGTCGAGAAAAGAAGATTAAGCAAGATAAACGGATACACATCCCAATGATAAAAAAATCCAATAATATTTAGTGCCATCCAAAGAATCACCAAAATAGTTTGAACGATAATAAATTTCCAAGAACCCATCCCCTGTGCTACAGCATCGGCTAAACGGCTTCCGAAGTGTAATGTCTCAGTGTGTTTTTCGTGCCAGTTTTTGTGTTTTATCATTAGATTTGATATTAAAAATTAAATTATTTTTTTATTTGAACATTTCATCCATTCCTGGAATCATTGGCATATCGACTTTGGCAACAGCGTCTAATTCTGCTTGGTTTACTCTTGCTGCTTTTTCGATGGCTTTGTTCAAAGTCACAATCAAATAATCTTCGAGTTGTTCTTTGTCTTCCAATAGAGAATCGGCTATAGAGATTGATTTTAATTTTCCGTTTGCGGTGAATGTTACTTTCAATGTACCGTCATTGCTTTGCTCGTCTATTAAAACAGAGTCTAAGCGCAGTTTTGTTTCTTCTATTTTTCGTTGGGTTTCTTTTAGCTTACCCATCATTCCCATTAAATCCATTGTAGTGATTTTTTATATTATTCGAATGTAAAATTACTATATTGTAAGCTTATATTCAATTAAATTTTTAATGAAAAATAGATTCATTCTAACTCTCTTTATATTATTTTTGTATTATTGTCTTCAAAACCGAAAGCTTAAAATATGATTAAAAAACTACTGCCGCCAATTGCTAAAATAATTCCTAAAACATTGGAGAAATTCGGCGATGCCAGAATTGATAATTACTTTTGGTTGAACGACCGAGAAAACCCTGAAGTTATTGATTATTTGAATAAAGAAAATGCCTATTATAAAAAAATGACTGCTCATACCAAAGCTTTTCAAAAAGAATTGTTTGAAGAAATGAAGAGCAGAATTAAGGAAGACGACGAGTCAGTTCCATATTTGTATAATGGCTATTACTATATCACAAGATTTGAAACCGGTAAAAACTATCCCATTTATTCCAGAAAAAAGGAAAGCCTTTCGGCCAATGAGGAAATTTTGTTTGATTGCAATGCATTGGCAAAAGGAAAATCTTATTTCAGTTTAGGCGGTTTGAGCATTAGTCCTGACAATAAGTTAGCGGTTTTTAGTATTGACATCGTTGGAAGACGAATCTATGACATTCAGGTTAAAGATTTGGAAACGGGTAAAATTCTCTCCGATAAAATTGAAAAAGTCTCGGGAAACGCCGTTTGGGCAAATGACAATAAGACGATTTTTTATTCGAGTCAAGATGAAATTACCTTGCGTTCCGATAAAATTTTCAAGCATAAATTAGGCACAATACAAGCCGATGATGTTTTGGTTTATTTTGAAAAGGACGAAACTTTTAATGTTGAGGTGGCTAAATCCAAGTCCAGAAAATACCTGGCCATAGAATCAGGAAGCACTTTGACCACCGAATATAGAATATTGGAAGCGAATAATCCCGACGGAAAATTTACGGTTTTCCAGAAGCGTGTTCGAGGTTTAGAATACAGCATCAACCATTATGGAGACAGTTTTTACATCAGGACCAACAAGGACAAAGCCACGAATTTCAAGTTGATGAAAACTTTGGAAACGGCAACTTCCAAAGAAAAATGGATTGAGGTTATTCCGCATCGTGAGGATGTTTTGTTAGAAGATATTGAGATTTTTAAAGATTTTCTAGTTTTAGAAGAACGCTCAAATGGACTAAATAAAATTCGGATTATGCCGTGGAGTGGAGAAGGGGAATATTATTTGCCTTTCGAAAGTGAAACTTATACCGCTTATACAGGAACCAACGTCGATTTCGACACTGATATTTTGCGTTATTCTTACCAATCAATGACGACACCTTCCTCGGTGATTGATTTCAATATGAAAACAAAAACCAAGGAAATCAAGAAAGAACAACAAGTTCTGGGTGGAAAATTCGATAAAAACAATTACACTGAAGAACGAATTTGGGCTACTGCAAAAGACGGTACCAAGGTTCCCATTTCGATGGTTTACAGTAAAGAATTGAAAAAAGACAGCAAGAATCCTTTGTTGTTGTATGCTTACGGTTCGTACGGACATTCTATGGATGCTACCTTTTCATCGACTCGATTAACATTACTCGATAGAGGATTTATTTTTGCCATAGCACACATTCGTGGCGGCGAAGATTTAGGAAGACAATGGTATGAAGACGGCAAATTGCTAAAAAAGAAAAATACGTTCACTGATTTTATTGATTGTTCCAAATTTGTAATCGAACAAAAATACACGTCTCCGGAACATTTGTATGCCGAAGGCGGCTCAGCAGGAGGATTATTGATGGGTGCAATTGTAAATTTGGCACCAGAATTATACAACGGAATCATCGCACAGGTTCCTTTTGTAGATGTAATTACGACAATGTTGGACGAAAGTATTCCCCTTACGACCGGAGAATATGACGAATGGGGAAATCCAAATGTTAAAAAATATTACAATTATATAGCTTCGTATTCGCCATATGATAATGTTAAAAAACAAAGGTATCCCAATATGTATGTTTCGACAGGATTGCACGATTCGCAAGTACAATACTGGGAACCAGCAAAATGGGTAGCAAAATTGAGAAGTACTAAGGCAGGTGATTCCCTATTATTTCTCGATACAAATATGGATGCAGGTCACGGAGGAGCTTCGGGAAGGTTTGAAGCTATTAAGGAATTGGCCAAAGAATATAGTTTTTTATTAGATTTAGAGAAAATTGAAAAGTAATTAGATTATTTTTGTTAAATTTGCAATGATTTAAGGTTGAATGAAAAAGAGTCCTTGATTAACTATTTTTTTATGAAAGAAGAAATAAATGCGTATAGTACTGTTTTAGAATTAATAGGCAACACACCGCTCATTAAATTAAATAAAGTTACCCAAAAATTAGAAGGAAATTTTTACGCAAAAGTAGAAGCTTTTAATCCTGGTCATTCCACAAAAGATAGAATCGCTTTATTCATAATTGAAGAAGCCGAAAAACGGGGCATTCTTAGTCCAGGTGATACTATCATAGAAACTACATCAGGAAATACAGGTTTTAGTTTAGCAATGGTAAGTATTATTAAAGGGTATAACTGCATTTTAGCTGTAACTT
>JACMOK010000003.1 GCA_014378065.1 Flavobacterium sp. | reverse complement strand
TTTCAAGTTTCCACTTTCAAGTTTCACTTTTCTATTCCGACTTTCAAGTTTCCATTTAAAGTTTTACTTTTCTATTCCAACTTTCAAATTTCCACTTTCAAGATTTACTTTTGCATTTCTGTTTTCGACGGATTTTCCACTGTGAGAATTTCTCAGCAATTATAGCCCATAACGTTCCGGCGCTTCTCGTCAGTTGCGAAGTTCGGAACGAATTATTTTCTGTTAAAGATAAAAATTATTGCGAAACGTGACCGTGAACTTACCACAAAATTCGCAATTGCGAGAAACGGCTGTTAGAGGCGTTTAGAATTGATAGTATTTATTAGTTTTTCTTTATAAATTGCTGGAACAAAGCCTTCAGTATTCCAAAATCTTTTTACGTCAATTTTGCGTGTTTTGTATTGTACATCGTTTATGAGAATAAGCATCGTTTTTCCATTTTCCGATGGCCAATCAACTTGATAATATTCTAACTTATCAGACTTGAGGATTATAATAGTTTCTTCTTTTTTTGCTTCAAAGTTTTCCAATGGCTTTTGTCGAGAATAACTTTCCAGCATTTTTTTAAGTTTCAGTTTTTCCTGTTTATTCAGAATGCAATAGGAATAGTGCGCTACTTCATTAGAACGTTTGTTTTCAAAATACAGCGTGTCATTCAGATTTCCTTTTATAGAACACATAATTCCATTTTCAATACTAACTATAAAAAACTGTTTTATAGGTGCAGTTTCAGTTTTTTTACAACCAATGAAAAACAAAATAATGATTAAAATAAAATTTCTCATAGTAACGTTAACTAATGGCCTCTAACTACTATATATGCCCAATTTAATCATACATATCTGCCTATATTGGGAGGTATTGGTATGGTTCGGGTTAGTTGTATGTTGCGAATATAATAAATTATAAGTCATCAAAGGGACTTCTTATTTGTTGCAAACTTTTTGTACTTACATGAGTATAGATTTCGGTGGTTTTACTGCTGCTGTGCCCGAGTAGCTCTTGAATATAACGCAGGTCTGTGCCGCTTTCCAATAAATGCGTGGCATAGCTGTGTCGCAGCCAGTGTAATGTAACTGGTTTGTTGATTCGTGCCTTTTCAACAGCTAGTTTGAGCACGCTTTGTAGACTTTTATCTGAATATTGTGTTCCGATATCATGGCCTTCAAACAACCAAATTTTGGGTTTGTATCCAAGGTAATATTCTCTTAGCATGTTTAATATTTTGAGAGATAATGGGGCAATTCTGTCTTTTTTACCCTTTGCCTGATAGATAAATATCAAATTTCTTTTGGAGTTAATATCTGCAGGTTTTAAGTTTAAGAGTTCTCCACAACGCAGGCCACAACTGTATATTAGACAAAGCATCATCTTGTGTTTTATATTGACATGGGCATTCAAAATTAATTTAACTTCTTCTTTACTCAATACGTTAGGTAACAATTTTGCTCTTTTTGGACGGTGTATAAGCTCAATTTCTATTTTTTTATTTTGTACGGTGGAGTAGAATAATTTGATAGCGTTTACAATTTGATTTTGGTAGGATGCTGAAAGGTTATTTTTTAAAATATAATCGTTATTAAAAAAAATGAGATCATCGTTTGTGATTTCAGTCGCAAGTTTTTCTTTAAAAAAATATAAAAAAGTTTGTAATGCTTCTGTATAGGTTTTGATTGTATTTGGACTGTAACGTTTAGAATTTAGCCATCTTCTGAACTTTTCCAAATTTTCAATATTTTCTGAAGTAGAAATTTTTGTTTGATAGTTGTCGACTTTAAACCGGAATCTGTTTTCTTCGGTGTCGGGAACGTGCCAGATTCTCATCGAAAAACTCCAGAGTGCCCCCTCTACTTTTTTAATTCTCTCAATTAAATCAGTATTTCTTTCGAAATAAACAGCAATTCTATTTACTGACTTGTGCTTTATAATTTTTGCTTTCCATTTCATGGCGTGTAGTTTTTCAGAAACTAAAGATAAAAAAAATCTTTCAAGTTGGTGCGCAATACTACTGAGTAATTTTTACTTTTGCTGAACAACACTTTATTATGTACAAACGCCTTATTCGCCCGATTCTTTTTTGTTTTGATCCCGAAGCAGTGCACTATTTTACTTTTTCGATGGTTCGGTTTCTGTCTAAAATTCCCGGAATTGCTGCATTGTTCAGTGCTTTGTATGAAGTTAAAGATGCACGATTGGCAACGGAAGTGTTTGGATTACACTTCAAAAATCGGGTCGGACTCGCCGCAGGCTTTGATAAAGACGCAAAATTGTATGAAGAATTGTCTCATTTTGGCTTTGGCTTTATCGAAGTCGGAACCGTGACGCCGAAACCTCAGGAAGGAAATCCTAAAAAACGCTTGTTCCGGTTGAGAAAAGATTCGGCCATTGTCAACCGCATGGGCTTCAACAATGGCGGTGTGACTGCTGCTGCAGAACGTTTGAAAAAAAATAGAGGTATTCTCATTGGCGGTAATATTGGGAAGAATAAAGAGACGCCTAATGAAAAAGCCAGTTTGGATTATGAAATTTGTTTTGATGCCTTATACGAGGTAGTTGACTATTTTGTGGTCAACGTGAGTTCGCCCAACACGCCCAATTTGCGCGATTTGCAGGAAAAGGAACCTTTGACGGAGTTGTTGCTGACTTTACAACGAAAAAACTTAGCCAAGCCGAAAGCCAAACCCATATTGCTAAAAATTGCGCCTGATTTGACCGATGCGCAGCTTTTGGATATTATTGCTATTGTCAACGAAACCAGAATTGCTGGCGTAATCGCCACCAATACCACGATCTCCCGCAACAATTTATTGTCGGAGCAGCAAGTGGAATCTGGGGGATTGTCGGGCAAACCTTTAACGCAACGGTCTACCGAAGTGATTCGTTTTCTTTCTGAAAAAAGCAATAAAGCCTTTCCCATAATCGGGGTAGGTGGCATCCATTCGGCTGAAGATGCATTAGAAAAGTTAGCTGCAGGTGCAAGTTTGATTCAACTCTACACCGGATTTATTTATGAGGGACCGGCTTTGGTAAAAGCGATCAATAAAGCGATTTTGTCCTCAATTAAAAATGGATAAGAAAACGATTTCGTAACCTCCGATTCTTTCTTATATTTGGCCTTCTATGAAACCAATAAAAATTATCGAATGTCCACGCGATGCAATGCAAGGGATTAAGCGATTTATTCCTACAGATCAAAAAGTAGCTTACATTCAATCGTTATTGCGCGTGGGTTTTGATACGATTGATTTTGGAAGTTTCGTTTCTCCCAAGGCCATTCCACAAATGCAAGATACCGCGGCAGTATTGGCCCAACTCGATTTGTCGCAGACTACGAGTAAATTGTTGGCGATTATTGCCAATACGCAAGGGGCGCAATTGGCAGCGGTGCATCCGGAGATTCAGTATCTGGGTTTTCCTTTTTCCATTTCCGAAAATTTTCAAATGCGAAATACTCACAAAACCATATCCGAATCGTTGGTGACGTTACAAGAAATTTTAGCCATTGCAGAGCGTATGAACAAAGAAGTGGTGGCCTATCTTTCTATGGGATTCGGGAATCCTTATGGCGATCCGTGGAATGTGGAAATTGTGGGAGCGTGGACGCAAAGGCTATCTCAAATGGGCGTAAAAATATTGTCGCTTTCTGACACGGTGGGCAGTTCAACGCCTGAAGTGATTGCCTATTTGTTTTCGAATTTAATTCCGGCGTATCCGCAAATTGAATTTGGTGCACATTTGCATACGACGCCCGGTAAATGGTTTGAAAAAATTGACGCTGCGTATCAAGCGGGTTGCCGCAGGTATGATGGCGCAATTCAGGGTTTTGGCGGCTGTCCCATGGCAACAGATGATTTGACGGGCAACATGCCGACCGAAAAATTGCTGTCGTATTTTACTACCAAAAAAGAAAGTACCAGTACAAGTCCAATGAGTTTTGAAAGCAGTTACAACGAAGCCACCAGATTGTTTAAGGCTTTTCATTAGAAGCTGTTTCCGGCTGTCTAGTCTATCTTTTGTGCCAAACCCCGGCACAAAAGGATGTCCTTCCCATCCGGGCTAGGCTCACGTCTTCGAAACAATTCCCATAAATTTAAAAGAAAATTCTTGTTGGGTTTCGGAATAGTTATTCCCAGAAAAAGTGATAACACCAATGCCTAAAACGCGATAATCTTCGGAAGCCATAATTTGCATGTCTATTATAATTTGTTTAATTTCCTTTGGCGTTAGTCTGGAACAAGCTATCAACGCTTCGGGTAGTCTGAGTTTTGATAATTTTTTTAGAGGATCAATAGCATTCCTGCTTCCTGATACAATGAAATAGCCAACACCAAGACAATTCTAACCGCCAAAAAAACCCTGTCGCCATAATCGCCTTTAATCAAATAAATTGTGGTGGCAGTAACAAGTAACAAGAACATGGGTTTTGTTACTACAGCGATTGAGCAATTAAAGATGTGATTTTTTTCTTGATATCATAACGAATTGAATTTATATTCATTTATCTGAAAGACTTGAAAGAATTGGATTTTTTGCTAGCATCGTGACAAAATTATGGTATCAATATATTTAAGTAAGATATTTTTTTTAAATATTTATCTTTCGATATACTTATTTTGTGATAATATTAAGGCTGTTTTTACCTTGAAATTCTCTATATTTGCACGCAATTTAACTACAACTACAAATTGCAATGGTGGCACACAACTCCAAGATTATCGGCGAAGGTTTAACTTACGATGACGTATTATTAGTTCCAAATTATTCTAATGTGCTTCCGAGAGAAGTCAGCATCCAATCACATTTTTCCCGCAATATTACGCTCAATGTTCCTATCGTTTCCGCAGCGATGGATACCGTGACCGAAAGTTCCATGGCAATTGCGATGGCGCAAGAAGGCGGTATTGGCGTCTTGCATAAAAACATGACCATTGAGCAACAAGCGGCCAAAGTGCGAAAAGTAAAACGCGCCGAATCAGGAATGATTATCGATCCGGTGACTTTGCCTTTAAGCGCCACCGTTGCCGATGCGAAAAATGCGATGAAGGAATTTGGTATTGGAGGCATCCCCATTGTGGATGAAAATAAAAAACTTGTAGGCATCGTAACCAATCGTGATTTGCGTTTTGAAAAAAACAACAATCGTCCGATAGTGGAGGTGATGACAAGTGAAAATCTAGTTACTGTTCCGGAAGGCACCTCACTCGAACAGGCTGAAGTGGTTTTACAAGGTCATAAAATTGAAAAACTTCCTGTCGTTAATGCCGATTATAAGTTGGTGGGTTTAATTACTTTTAGGGATATTACCAAATTGACACAAAAGCCGATTGCCAATAAAGATGTATTTGGTCGCTTGCGTGTTGCCGCAGCGATTGGTGTTACGCCAGACGCAGTGCAAAGAGCCGAAGCTTTGGTTAATGCGGGTGTTGATGCGATCATAATAGATACGGCGCACGGTCATACAGAAGGCGTGGTCAATGTATTGAAAGAAGTCAAGTCAAAATTTCCACAAATTGATGTGATCGTAGGGAATATCGCTACGGCCGAAGCCGCAAAATTCTTGGTAGCCCACGGCGCCGACGGGGTTAAAGTGGGTATCGGTCCGGGTTCAATCTGCACCACTCGAATCGTGGCTGGGGTTGGTTTTCCACAATTTTCTGCGGTTTTGGAAGTGGCGGCGGCCATCAAAGGCAGTGGCGTTCCGGTGATTGCTGATGGCGGAATTCGGTATACGGGAGACATTCCCAAAGCGATTGCGGCGGGAGCCGATTCGGTGATGATGGGTTCGCTGCTGGCCGGAACCAAAGAGTCTCCGGGCGAAACCATTATTTTTGAAGGAAGAAAATTCAAATCCTACCGCGGGATGGGTTCGGTAGAAGCGATGCAGGAAGGCTCTAAAGACCGGTATTTCCAAGATGTGGAAGACGATATTAAAAAGCTCGTTCCTGAAGGAATCGTAGGAAGGGTGCCGTATAAGGGCGAATTAAATGAAAGCATGCAACAGTTTATCGGCGGTTTGCGGGCCGGAATGGGGTACTGCGGCGCAAAAGATATTCCAACGTTACAAGAAACGGGACGTTTTGTTCGCATTACAGCGAGTGGCATCAATGAAAGCCATCCGCATAATGTGACCATTACCAAGGAAGCACCGAATTACTCGCGGTAGCTTCGCCGCAATGCACTAAGTTCCGTTCTCAGCAATTGCAAATTTTGCGGTGCGACTTACTGGATGCTTACATAAAATCTAAAACAATATTGCGGCATGCGATCCCAATTTCCAACAAGATTTATTGGGTTGAGTATATGCTGTGCGGCTACATTTGCAACTACGCTGTAAAATTATATTTTGTCGGAGCCTTCTAAAAGGTGTAACCCGTCAGATAAAGACGTCAATTTTATAAAAATCCGTTCAGTTCATTTTTTAAATAGCTCAAAGCCGCACTGCTGGGAGTTTGCCTTTCCATGAGGTCGTTCAGGATGACTTCTCTTAATTTGTCTGCGCTGTCTACCCGTTCACTCATACCGGCTTTACGAATCATTTGGATGGTGGCGTTTTTTGCCGTGATTATAATCGTCCAGCAATCGTCTGAAAGATAAATTTGTTGGGTTAGGTTGTGCTCGAATTCCTGTTCGATTTGGGCGATGACTAAGTTTTCGTAGTCGTTTTTATTTTGTGAAAGTGGTGTAATGCGAATTAATAATTTTGTAGGATTAATGCGTTCCAAAAATAACGCCATGCGTTCGAATGCCTGCAATCGGAGTGGGAGTGAATCTTTCTGATTTTCTTTTTGCAACAACCAACGGCGGGTATTTTGCTGGTCTTTAAAATAGGCATCAAACAAATAATAGGCGACGCTTCCAGTAATTAATGCGGGTAAAGTGTAAAACAACAATTCAATAATCTTTGTGGTATCCATCTTATGATTTTATTTGAACAAAAATATAATTTTAGTTGATAATTCCCTATCAATTTAATTGTAATAAACCTCTGGTAACTGTATTTTTGCTTTTCCTCTGAGAAAGAGATACTCATACTAGCCTATCAAAATTAAATAATGCAGCAATACATCAGCCAGCTCAACGAAGCCCAACAACAACCTGTTCTCCAAAAAGACGGACCGATGATAATTATAGCCGGTGCCGGTTCGGGGAAAACCCGAGTTCTTACCGTAAGAATTGCCTATCTGATGAGTTTGGGCGTTGATGCATTTAGTATTTTGGCGTTGACTTTTACCAACAAAGCAGCACGGGAAATGAAAAGCCGTATTGCACAAATTGTTGGAACCAGTGAAGCCAAAAACCTGTGGATGGGTACTTTTCACTCGGTATTTGCCCGCATTTTGCGTTCGGAGGCCGATAAACTCGGCTATCCTTCCAATTTTACGATTTATGATACGCAAGACAGTGTGCGGTTGATTTCGGCCGTGATCAAGGAAATGCAACTTGATAAAGATATTTACAAACCGAAACAAATATTAAGCAGAATATCTTCTTATAAAAATAGTCTAATTACTGTAAAAGCCTATTTCAATAATCCGGAACTACAGGAAGCCGATGCGATGTCTAAAAAACCACGGCTGGGCGAAATTTATCAGAACTATGTAGACCGCTGTTTTAAAGCTGGCGCGATGGATTTTGACGATTTGTTACTGAAGACCAACGAGTTGCTGAATCGTTTTCCGGAAGTGTTGTCCAAATACCAAAATCGGTTTCGTTACATACTGGTCGATGAGTACCAAGATACCAACCATTCTCAGTATTTGATTGTACGCGCATTATCCGACAGGTTTCAAAACATTTGTGTCGTGGGTGATGATGCGCAGAGTATTTACGCGTTTCGCGGTGCCAACATCAATAACATTCTTAATTTCCAAAAAGATTATGAAGGGGTAAAAACGTACCGTCTGGAACAAAATTACCGTTCGACGAAAAACATTGTTGAAGCGGCCAATTCGATCATAGAAAAAAACAAAACCAAACTAGATAAAGTGGTTTGGACGGCCAACGATTTTGGAAATAAGATTAAAGTGAACCGCAGCATTACCGATGGCGAAGAAGGGCGTTTTGTGGCCAGTACAATTTGGGAGCAGAAGATGCTCCACCAAATGACAAATGGTCAGTTTGCAATTTTATATAGAACAAATGCCCAGTCGCGGGCGATGGAAGATGCATTGCGAAAACGCGATATTCCGTACAGAATTTACGGCGGTTTAAGTTTCTACCAACGAAAGGAAATTAAAGATGTGTTGTGTTATTTGCGTTTGGTAATCAATCCGAAAGATGAGGAAGCTTTGATTCGCGTGATCAATTATCCCGCGCGTGGCATTGGCGATACGACGATCGAGAAATTAACCGTGGCGGCCAATCATTACAAACGTTCAATTTTTGAGGTGATGCAGCATATCGACAAGATCGATTTAAAATTGAATTCTGGTACCAAAACCAAACTGCAGGATTTTGTGATAATGATTCAGAGTTTTCAAGTTATTAATGAAAATCAAGATGCGTTTTACTTGGCCGATCATGTAGCCAAAAAAACAGGATTGGTTCAAGAACTTAAAAAAGACGGAACACCTGAGGGCATTGCTCGTATTGAGAATATAGAAGAATTGTTGAACGGAATCAAAGATTTTACCGAAGGTCAGAAAGAAATTGACGGAGCCCGCGGCGCGTTGGCAGAATTTATGGAAGATGTAGCACTGGCAACCGACTTAGACAAAGATACCGGCGACGATGATCGGGTAGCCTTAATGACGATTCACCTGGCCAAAGGATTGGAGTTTCCTTATGTTTTTGTGGTGGGGATGGAAGAAGATTTGTTTCCGAGCGCGATGAGTATGAGCACACGCAGTGAACTCGAAGAAGAACGCCGTCTGTTTTATGTGGCGTTGACGCGTGCCGAAAAGCAAGCCTATCTGACTTATGCGCAATCGCGTTACCGCTGGGGAAAATTAACCGATAGTGAACCCTCGCGATTTATCAATGAAATTGACGGGCAATATTTAGAATATTTGTCGGGTGAAGAAAATAATTACCGCTACAAACCGATGATTGACAGTGACATTTTTGGTGACGTAGACAAATCGAAGTTGCGTCTGGCCAAGCCGATAGGAGGAACTCCGCCGAAATATATTTCTGACAACCAACCCAAATCAGACCTCAACATCAGAAAATTGAAACCAGTTAGTGGAAATGCATCTTCACAAACCGCCAATTTATTCGACAATAAACTAACGGTTGGTAACATCGTGATGCATGAACGCTTTGGAAAAGGGGAGATCATCAATCTTGAAGGCGTTGGTGCTGATAAAAAAGCCGAAATCAAGTTTGAAGTCGGCGGTATTAAAAAATTATTGCTTCGTTTCGCAAAACTTGATGTGATAGGGTAAGTTTTTTTTTAAAAATATTATAGTTTTAAATCCATTTACGAGTATGAGCCAGTTTATCAAAATTTACGAAGACAAACCCAATGAAGCGGCTATAAAAAAAGTAGTTGACGTATTGAGGAATGGCGGTTTGGTGATATATCCTACTGACACAGTTTACGGACTAGGATGTGATATTACCAATACTAAAGCTTTAGAACGCATTGCTAAAATTAAAGGCATCAAGCTGGAAAAAGCCAATTTCTCTTTTATCTGCTATGATCTAAGCAATTTATCAGATTATGTCAAGCAAATTGATACGGCAACTTTTAAATTATTGAAACGCGCATTGCCTGGCGCTTATACTTTTATCTTACCTGGTAATAACAACCTGCCGAAAGAATTTAAAAAGAAAACTACCGTCGGAATTCGGGTTCCCGACAACAATATTGTGTTAGCAGTTGTAAAAATGCTCGGCAATCCAATAGTTTCTACTTCTATTCATGACGAGGATGCCGTTTTAGAATATTCGACCGATCCCGAATTGATTTTTGAAAAATGGCAACATTTGGTGGATGTCGTGATTGATGGTGGTTATGGGGATAATATAGGCTCCACCATTATTGATTTGTCCGGTTATGAACCAGTTGTTGTTCGTGAGGGTAAAGGAAGTATTGATATTTTATAAATAAAAAAACGGCTCTGATTTAAGAGCCGTTTTTAATATCAAAACTATTTTTGTTTCTTCATTTCTTTTTCAATCATGTCGTAAAATTCATCAATTTTAGGAAGAATTACAATACGGGTTCTTCTGTTGGTGGCTCTGTTTTCGACAGAACTATTGGGCACCAACGGAATAAATTCGCCTCGACCGGCAGCAATCAACTGGGCGGGATTTACTTTTAAGTCTTTGGTCAAAACCCGAACAATAGCGGTAGACCGTTTCACACTCAAATCCCAATTGTCAATCAAAATGGCATTTCCGGTAAAAGGCACGTTATCGGTATGTCCTTCGACCATACATTCAAAAGTAGGTTTGTCATTGATGACTTTTGCCACCTTCGCCAATACCTCTTTGGCGCGATCGCTCACTAGGTAACTGCCACTTTTAAACAACAATTTATCGGCTATTGAGATAAATACAACTCCTTTTTCGACGTTGATTTCAATGTCTGGATCTGAAATGCCAACCGAACTTTTAAGACTGGTCACCAAAGCTAAAGTAACACTGTCTTTTTTGGTCAACGCATCCTGCATTCTTGTTATTTTAAGATCTTTTTCTTTGATGGTTTCCAAAGCTTTTTCAATATTTTGCGCGCCTTTGGTTGACAAGGTGGTCATGTTGCCCATGTTGTTAATCAGGTCAGAATTGTTTTTCTTTAAAAACTCCATCTGGCTTGACATGGCTTCTTTCTCGGTAAGACAAGTATTCAATTTTACGGTCGCAGAATTTAATAAATCTTGAATTTCTTTGTTTTTAGATTCGAGAGCAGCGATTTTCTTTTTTGTGCCACAAGAAGTCGTGGATAATAGTGCGACTACAGATAGTGCTAAAATGATTTTCTTCATTGGATTAGATTTAAATGATTTACAAAATTAACATTTTTAATTACTTTAAATAGCAGTAATCGGCTAAACTATTGTTAAAAAAGGTCTTTGAAAAAGAGAATGCGTTTTATGTAGTAACGGAATACAATGCTGTCGATTGCAAAGTAATTTTCAGATTGTCGTAATTCACGCTTTTTGTAGTGACTCGAAAAACTGCGATAAAATGAAAAATGGGCTTTTAAGATCGCAATAAAATGATCTAATTTTCCTGTCGTCAGCAGTCGAATTCCTGCCACACCATCTAGTATCATTCTGATCAACAATACTTTAAAAAATTGGTCTTTAGGAAGATTCTTTGTTAGCATTATTAGCGAATTTCTAAAATTCAAAAATGTTTTTTTAGGATTTCCATGGTCTAGAGTAGCGCCTCCCACGTGGTA
The DNA here is from genome assembly GCA_014378065.1 of Flavobacterium sp. Lineage (GTDB taxonomy): Bacteria > Bacteroidota > Bacteroidia > Flavobacteriales > Flavobacteriaceae > Flavobacterium. Next base: position 21,968 of record JACMOK010000003.1, on the reverse strand, counting down.
AACGACAGATGCTGAATTGTACTTGATGCGATATCCTTTGTTGAAAGCGCGCCAGCACAAGTCGATTTCCTCTTGGTGTGCAAAAAAATCGGCATCAAAACCTTGAAGTGCTTTGTATGCGTCACTTCGAATAAAAAAGCAGGCGCCTGAAGCCCAAAAAACATCTCGGTTGTCATCGTATTGGCGGTTGTCTTTTTCTACAGTTTCAAAAATACGACCCCTGCAAAACGGATAGCCATATTGGTCTATAAATCCTCCTGCTGCGCCCGCATATTCAAAAGATGTTTTGTTTTTAAAATCCAATATTTTTGGCTGTATGATCGCCACCTGCGGTTCTTGTTCGAAGGTGTCAAGGATTGGTCGCAGCCAGTTCTCGGTCACTTCAATATCTGAATTGACTAAAGCATAAAATTCGGCCTCGATATTTTGTAGTGCCTCGTTGTAGCCCCGCGCAAATCCACAATTACCGCTGTTTTGAATAATTACTACTGAAGGAAAGTGAGTTCTGACCCATGCAACAGAATCGTCGGTTGAGGCATTGTCGGCAACGTAAAGTTGTGCTTCAGGAGAAAACTTAATCAGGCTTGGCAAAAACTGCTCTAATAGTTTTGCTCCGTTCCAATTTAAGACGACTACGGCGATTTTTTTCAAGTGTACAATTCAGATTAGCGGTGTTTATTAATTGTTGTAAGTTGGCAATTCGGAGAGAAACTGGTAGGCTTCTTTTTCAAAATCCATTTGGCAAAAGTAATGATTCTGTCCGTTGGTTACCATCAAAAAAGTTGCCTTTAGCGTCAGATTGTACCGCGCGATTTGGTCGAAAGTATCTTGGGTAATTTTAATTTCGGGGGCTTTGCATTCGACTAGAATAAAAACAGAGCCATTTGGATTAAAAACGACAAGATCATAGCGTTTGGTCAAGCCATTAATTTTCAGTACTTTTTCGACATTTATTAAAGATTTTGGATATTTTTTTTGTTGCAAAAAATACTGTACTACATGCTGACGAACCCATTCTTCGGGCGAAAGCAGAATAAATTTTTTCCTAATTTCGTCAAAAATGGCGACTTTATTTTCACTATTTTTGAAACGGAAGTCATAGGTTGGAAAATTGAGTTTTTGCATTAGGCAAAAGTAGCTATTTAGTGGTATGATTTTATTTTTTGAATGTTGAATTTGAATTTTAAGCATGGATGAGGTAGTTAAAATTGTAAATGATATTAAGGCAGGCAAAATCTGGCCTATTTATTTTTTGATGGGAGAAGAACCTTATTATATAGATAAATTATCAGACTACATCGAGCAAAATATTTTGTCAGAAGAAGAAAAAAGTTTCAATCAGACGGTTTTATATGGTCGGGATGTTACAGTAGAAGATATCATTTCGGCTGCCAAGCGATATCCGATGATGGCGGAAAGACAAGTGATTATCGTTAAAGAAGCGCAAGACCTAACCAAGACGATTGACAAGTTCGAAAGCTATTCCGAAAATCCGATGCCTTCCACGGTTTTGGTCATATGTTACAAATACAAAACCTTAGACAAACGCAAAAAAGTCACCAAAAATTTAAGCAAGAACGGTTTGGTGTACGAAAGCAAAAAACTTTATGATAATCAGGTTGGCGAATGGATCAAGCGCGTTTTGCAAGGAAAAAATTACACTATCGAACCCAAAGCGTCGGCAATGCTGGTTGAATTTTTGGGAACCGATCTGAGTAAAATTAACAATGAATTGGAAAAACTGCAAATTATTTTGCCAAAAGGCAGCCTGATTACAGCAAAAGATATTGAGGAAAATATAGGTTTTAGCAAAGACTTTAACGTATTTGAACTCCGTAAAGCCATCGGCGATCGCAACCAATTTAAAGCCTATCAGATCGCCCAATATTTTGCCGATAATCCAAAAGACAACCCTATGGTAGTCACTACAAGTTTGGTATTCAGTTTTTTTGTCAACTTACTTCTCTACCACGGTTTAAAAGACAAAAACCCCAAAAATGTGGCGGCGGTGCTGAAAGTTAATCCTTATTTTCTTAAAGATTACGATGTCGCACTCAGAAATTATCCTATGAAAAAGGTAAGTGCCATTGTTGCCACGCTGCGAATTATCGACATAAAAAGTAAGGGTGTTGGCGCCAATGGTTTGCCCAATGGCGATTTATTGAAAGAGATGTTGATTGGCGTTTTTGGTTGATTCCTTAAAAAAAACGAAATTTAAAAATCGCGGAATTCAGTATTATTCCCGATATTTGCTTTTCTAAAAAAAGACCACTATTTATGGGAATGAACAAGAACACAGTATTGGGATGGGCTACTTTGATCATGATTATCATGGGATTGTTGCTGATAGCTTTGGGAGCCTTTCGATATGATGAAACTGCTGGTTGGGGTTTTGGTGCGGTTGGCGTTGGGTTTCTCGCCAATGCTTGGGTTTTTAGCTCCCTTAAAGGGAGATTATAAAAAAATAATACATTAACAGACTTGCATTTTTAAACTACGATACTCAAATTTTAAAGTACAAGCCAGGCAAATCAATAAAAATCAGTTTTAACGAATTAATAAATTAAAAAATGTCAGACGATAAGAAAGTAATCTTCTCAATGCAAAAGTTGAGTAAAACCTACTCTAGCAGCGACAAGCAAGTTTTAAAAAACATTTATCTGAGTTTCTTTTACGGTGCCAAAATCGGTATTTTAGGTCTCAATGGATCTGGTAAGTCTTCACTTTTAAAAATTATTGCAGGAGTGGATAAAAACTACCAAGGCGATGTAGTGTTTCAACCAGGATATAGCGTGGGTTATTTAGAGCAGGATCCCCAATTGGACGACTCCAAAACGGTCATTGAAATTGTTCGTGAGGGTGTTGCAGAAACCATGGCGGTATTAGATGAATTCAATAAAATCAACGATATGTTTGGTTTGCCTGAGGTCTATGAAAACGCAGATAAAATGCAACAATTGATGGACCGGCAAGCAGATCTTCAAGATAAGATTGATGCCTTGGGCGCCTGGGAAATCGATACAAAACTAGAAATTGCAATGGATGCACTCAGAACTCCAGAGCCCGATATGCTGATTAAAAATCTTTCGGGTGGCGAACGCCGTCGCGTGGCGCTATGTCGCTTGCTGTTGCAACAACCTGATGTATTGCTTTTGGATGAGCCTACGAATCACTTAGATGCTGAAAGTGTTCTTTGGTTAGAACAGCATTTGGCGCAATATGCAGGAACAGTAATTGCCGTAACACACGACCGTTATTTCTTAGATAATGTAGCGGGCTGGATTTTAGAATTGGATAGAGGAGAGGGCATTCCGTGGAAAGGAAATTATTCTTCTTGGCTGGAACAAAAATCGAGTCGCATGGCCTTGGAAGAGAAAGTAGCATCCAAACGCAGAAAAACATTGGAAAGAGAACTTGATTGGGTGCGACAAGGCGCCAAAGGACGACAGTCTAAACAAAAGGCCCGTTTGCAAAACTATGACAAACTCCTGAATGAAGATCAAAAACAGCTCGATGAAAATTTGGAAATTTATATTCCAAACGGACCCCGACTAGGAAACAATGTAATTGAAGCTAAAAATGTATCCAAAGCTTTTGGAGATAAATTATTGTATGACAACCTCAATTTCACGCTGCCGCAAGCGGGAATAGTAGGGATTATCGGTCCCAATGGAGCTGGAAAATCGACTATTTTTCGAATGATTATGGGAGAGGAAACTCCTGATGCCGGAGAGTTCGCTATTGGTGAAACAGTCAAAATCGCTTATGTCGATCAGGCACATTCCAATATTAATCCCGAAAAGTCTATTTGGGAAAACTTCTGTGACGGGCAGGAATTGATTATGATGGGAGGCCGACAAGTAAATTCGAGGGCCTATCTTTCTCGTTTTAACTTCGGCGGCAGCGACCAGAACAAAAAAGTGTCGATGCTTTCGGGTGGTGAACGCAACCGATTGCATTTGGCCATGACTTTAAAAGAAGAAGGAAATGTGTTGTTACTCGATGAGCCCACCAATGACTTGGATATTAATACGTTACGCGCTTTGGAGGAAGGGTTGGAGAATTTTGCGGGTTGCGCAGTAGTGATTTCGCACGACAGGTGGTTTTTGGATCGAATTTGTACACACATTCTTGCATTTGAAGGCAATTCAGAAGTCTACTATTTTGAAGGCGGTTTTTCGGAATATGAAGAGAATAAGAAGAAGAGAGTGGGTGGCGACTTAACGCCGAAGCGAATTAAATATAGGAAATTAATCAGAAATTAATATTTTTGAACACAATCTCAATAGCAATATTGGGATTGTATTTTTTCTGAACCATCAAAACACGAATAATTGAAAAATAGTATCACGCTACTTTTCCTTTTAGGATTTACAGCGATTACTGCACAAAGGACAACTGCAGGTAAAAAATATATTGAATACCAGCTCAGCCAAGCCAGTCAAAATCTTTATGATGCAGCTTGTGCGAAGGCATTGCATCTCTCAGAAAGCGCTTTAAACAAAGCCTTTAAAATTAATGATAATTATCTGATCGCTTGTGCTTACAATTCGATTGTTGTGATCTATGATGAATTTTCGAAATCCAGATCTGCAATCTTTTATTACAATAAAGCGCAATTACATGGACAAAATATTGAAAATGACCAACTCAACAGCTGGATCTTTAGAAATTTTTGCACTGCTTGTTATTTCTTCAATCTTGAAGAAAATGAACGCATCGGTTACGAAAATATAGCATCACATTACTGCAGAAGCCATCAAGCTATATTGACCAAAGAGTACAAATCGAAGTTTGACGCACTTTCTAAAATATTGTTTTCGGAGAAAAAAGAGAATAACTTAAAGCGAGCTGCGGAGAAAACAGAGTGGTACGAATATAAATTTAAGCCAGACCAAATAGAGCTTAAAAATAAAATTCAGCAACAAAAGCTAGCGGCTTCAACAATGGTTTCGACTCTTTTGGTAAGTCTCTCGATGGTTTTGTTGATTTTAATTTTTACATTATATCGGAATAATAATTTCAGAAAAAAAGTCAATTCTGAATTGCTTCAAGCTAATTTCGACATGAAATTAGCCATGGAAAGAGCAGAAGAAGCGTCTCAATTAAAAACCCAATTTGTTTCGACAATTACCCATGAATTGCGTACGCCTTTGTACGGCGTTGTAGGCATTGCCAATATGATATCTGATGAGCATAAAGAACTTGCCAACAGCCCACATTTAAATTCCCTCAAGTTCTCAGCGAAATATTTACTAGCACTCGTAAATGATATTTTGCAGATGAATAAGATAGATGAGAATCGGGTAGTTCTTGAAAAAGAACCCTTTAACATTGCCGACGAAATAGAAACGATCACCAACGCTGTACAATATATTGCGACCAACAATCACAATAAAATCATTACTATAATTGACGAATCTATCCCCAGATTTTTACTAGGTGATAAAATGCGGCTTTCGCAGATCATCATGAATTTGATCAGTAATGCTTTAAAATTTACCAGAAACGGAACAGTCAGCATTGGTGTGAAACAAGTTAAGGTGATAGGGACCTTACACTATATTGAATTTAAAATAACTGATGATGGCGTGGGGATTGCCGTTGGAGACCAAGAGAAGATTTTTGATAAGTTTGTTCAAGTAAGCCGCAAAGATGATGACTATCAGGGAACAGGCTTAGGATTAGCCATCGTAAAAAAGTTAACAGAATTGTATGACAGTAGTATCCAATTAGAAAGTACACTGGGTGAAGGCACGGTTTTCACATTTACTATCGCGTTTGAAGAAAATCCAAAAGATACCATGGAAATAATCAATAATATCGAGGTTGATTTTTCAACAGCACAAAATCTTAAAGTTTTGGTTGTTGAGGACAACAAAATCAATCAAATGGTAACCAAGAAAATCATGGATAAAAACAATATCGGTTGTGATATTGTTAGCGATGGTTTTGCCGCTTTACATTTATTAGAAACGCAAAAATACGATGTCATCTTAATGGATATTAACATGCCTTTTATTAATGGTTATGAAACTACCAAAAGAATTCGCAGTTTCGGCATTCAAACACCAATTATTGCATTGACTGCTTTTGATAAAGAAGAAATTACTGAGGAGGCTATGGCGTCTGGTATGGATGATGTTATCATCAAACCGTTCGAACCGGCGGGATTATTCCAAATGATCTATAACGTAATTCGCAAAAGCAAAGACGCCGGTTAGTACCAGCGTTTTTTATTTTGTTTGGAGGCATCGGACTTTCGTGATTTGTGCGCGCCGCCACTTCGGTTAGAGTTTTTTGGAGCAGTTACGCTCTCCGCTTCCGGAGTTCCCGCATGCCACGGATAAGGATGGTCACTGATAGTAGTGACCTCAACTTTAATTAACTTCTGAATGTCTTTCCAATAGGGTTCTTCGTCTTTACTACAAAATGATATGGCGATTCCGCCGTTTCCAGCACGACCTGTTCGTCCGATTCGATGTACATAGGTTTCCGGTACATTCGGAAGATCGAAATTGATAACATAAGGCAACAGATCAATATCAATGCCTCGGGCTGCGATGTCAGTGGCGACTAAAACAGCGACTTCTTTATTTTTGAATGCATCCAACACTCTCTGTCTGGCGGTCTGAGATTTATTGCCGTGGATTGCTTCAGCGGCTACTCCGTGTTTTCGCAAGGCTTTTACAACATTATCTGCGCCGTGTTTGGTTCTTGAAAACACCAACACATCTGATAGTTTTTCGTTACGGATTAAATGGTATAGTAAATTTCTTTTTTCTGTTTTATCTACAAAATAGATGCGTTGTTCTACTTTTTCTGCAGTAGAAGATACTGGAGAAACAGTGACCGTAGCCGGATCTTTTAAAAACATTTCCGCCAATTCCCGAATAGCGATCGGCATGGTGGCTGAAAACAATAAGGTTTGTCGGTTATTTGGTGTGAGTTTTACGATTTTTTTGACATCATTTACAAAACCCATATCAAGCATTTGATCGGCTTCGTCAAGCACTAAAGTGTGCAAATGATCCAAATCGATAAATCCTTGTTTGTGTAAATCGAGCAATCTTCCTGGGGTCGCAACTAAAATATCAACCCCTTTTCGCAACACTTCTACTTGCGGAATTTGAGAAACGCCACCAAAAATAGTCAATTGTGTCAAATTAGTGTATTTTCCGTATCGATCGAAATTCTGTCCTATTTGTACTGCCAGTTCTCGGGTTGGCGTAATAATTAATGCACGGATGGGTTTGGCTCTTTTCGAAGACCCAACGATGCGGTGCAACTGATGAATGATGGGTATGGCGAAAGCGGCTGTTTTTCCGGTTCCGGTTTGTGCACAACCTATTAAGTCCCTGCCAGACAATACGATCGGAATGGATTGTTCTTGAATGGGTGTAGCTTCGGTATAGCCTTCTTCAAATACGGCTTTTTGGATACTTTTTGAAAGTGATAAATCTTCGAATAACATATATTTGTGTATTAAGAAACCAATAAAACGATTGGAATTCTTGGCAAAGATAGTTTAATTAATTAAAGTGGATTTTTAACCTCAGAAATTGACATTCATATTGTTAATAATGCCTTCTGTTGGGTCATTGGCTTTCATAAAGTCTGTCACCAGATAACCAATCAATTTGCCAATCAAATGGTTGTTCTTTTCTTCGCCTAAATCGGGCGCACCTTCGCAAATGTGGAGGTATGCAGCATTTTGATTTTTTCCGAAATAGTGAACAAATTGCCGCAACCGTTCTACTGAAAAGCCACTTAGTGTCATGGCGCTACTGGCAATATTCGGAATGGCATCCAGATCAATTTCAATGGCATAGGGATCGGTTTTTATGAAGTCGTGTGCTTTGCCAAGTTCGACCTCGAAGTTCTTTTGATTTCGAATTGCGATTTCATCGTAGGTATTAAAACGAACACGGTCTTCAATTTTTTTTATGATACTCAATACTTTTTTGGAGGTATAGTTTTCATGTAGTCCGAAGATAAAATATTTATGTAAAAAACCTTCTTCGTAAGCATAAGAAAATCCGTTGCCGCTATGTCTTCCTTCAAGAATCCTAAAATCAGAATGGGCGTCGAAGTTAATGGCATTGATGGGTTTTCCTTTGGCAAGGGCAGTTCCCTTGATGTTGCCGTAGGAATTGTTGTGGCCTCCGCCAATGACAATTGGAATTTTCCCAGCCTTTACAATGACACAAATGATGTGTGCTACCTCTTTGTCTATTTTAACGACGGTATCGCTCAATTTTTTGCGGTCGTTTATATTTTGAAAGTCTAAATTTTCTACCGTCCTCATTTCTTCGTCCACATTTAGTTGGCCTAAAACAAGGAGTTCATTGCCCTTGGAAAAACGATTAAACTGAATGTTTGCGATACTTTTTATAGCACTATCCCACGCAGACGCTGCACCGGGCCTTCCGAAATTGGCACGCACTCCAATGTCTTCCGGGATTCCGAACAAAACATAGCGTGCCTCTGTAGTTTTTAAAAATTTCGCTATATCGGCATCTTTTGGAACGGTGAGCATTTTTTCGCCAAATTTGATTTCGCCGCTTCTGTGGTTTGTAATTTTGGCCAGATCACTAATATGAAACGGAATTAATTTCTCCATGGCATTTTTTTTAACATTCGAAGTAATATAATACCGCAAACTTACGTTATTACCCCAAATATTATTATTTTTGTTAAAACAATATATAAAAATTATGGAAAATCAGAAAAGCAACTCAAATTTAAAAGCCGTTATAGCGATACTGGCAGTGCTACTTGTCGGTAGTTTGGTGTATATTTTTAAAATGACATCAGACGCCAAGGCGATTCAAACCGAACTGGTAACAACAAAATCAGATAAAGCAACAGTGATGAAAGATCTCGAAGCTTTAAAAGCAACGTATGATGCCGCCATTGCCGAAAATACTTCGATGTCTGATGAATTGATTGCCGAAAGGGAGAAAGTCGTAAACTTGATGGCAGATTTGAAAAAATCCAAAGGAGATGCCGCTTCCATGTCAAAATACAAAAGCCAATACTTTGCTTTAGAAACCAAAATGAAAGGGATGATGCAAGAGATTGAGGTGTTGAAAAAAGACAATGCGACTTTAACGACCCAGCGTGACAGTACTGTAATGGTATTGGGCGAATCTAAAAAATATAACGAAGTATTGGTCGGACAGAATGAGGAATTATCTAAAACGGTAGAAATTGCTTCTAAATTAAATGTGTCCAATTTGAAAACCGCGGCGTACAAATTAAGAAGCTCTGGAAAACAAATAGAGACTGAAAAAGCCAGAAGGGCCGATGTATTGAAAATCAGCTTTACGATCGCTGAAAACAAAGTGGCCAAATCAGGTGACAAAACCTATTACATACAAGTAATCGACAGTAAGAATAATGTTTTGGGTGAAAAGAAAACCGAAACGTTTGGATCTGAAACCTTAACTTATAGTTTTGCTACAACGGTAAAATATGAAAATAAACCAATAGAAGTTACTCAGGACTTGCCGGGTTCGAACTTTGAAAAGGGAACTTACTTTGTGAATGTATTCGACAAAAACGAACTGGTTTCAAAATCAAGTTTTAGTTTACGATAGTCAGATCTAAAAATATAAAAAAAAGGAATCCATTTTGGGTTCCTTTTTTTATAAAATGGTTTTGCCTTCAATAATAACTTGATCAATAAGATTGCTGCCAAAGGCATATGGCAATTGATAAAAAGAGGAAATGGGTTTTGTAATGATAATATTGGCTTTCTTGCCAACAGTAATGCTTCCATGAGTTTCGGCCAGCCCAATGGCATAAGCGCCATTTATTGTTGCAGCATTGATTGCTTCTTCAGGTGTCATTTTCATTTTAATACACGCCGTTGAGACAACAAAATTCATATTTCCCGAAGGAGTAGAGCCCGGATTAAAATCAGATGCCAAGGCGAGTGGCAATCCCGCATCAATGATTTCGCGCGCCGGAGTGTAAGGAATACTTAGGAAATAGGAACAAGAAGGCAAGGCGACGGGCATGGTGGTTGAATTTTTCAGAGCTTCAATATCTTGAAGTAGCAGTATTTCAAGATGATCTACCGAGAGGGCATTGTATTTAACGCCCATTGCAACGCCGCCGATCGAATTGAATTGGTTGACATGAATTTTTGGAATGAGTCCATATTTCAGACCAGCTTTTAGAATTTGTTCGGCTTCATCGACCGAGAAATAGCCATTTTCACAAAAGACATCAATGTAGGTGGCAAGATTTTCATTGGTAATAGTTGGAATCATTTTGTTAATAATTTCGTCTAAATATCCTTGATGGTTGTCTTTGAACTCGGTTGGAAAGGCATGAGCTCCCAAAAAGGTAGCTTTAATCTCAACGGGATAATTTTCATTCAGTCGTTTGATTACCCTAAGCATTTTAACTTCGTCTTCTGTGGTAAGTCCGTAGCCTGACTTAATTTCGACTGCACCGGTGCCAAGTTGCATGACTTCCTCCAAACGAATTTTCGATTGTTCGTAGAGCGCATCTGCTGAAGTCTCATGCAACATTTTGGCAGAATTCAAAATTCCTCCGCCCCGCGATGCAATTGTTTCATAGCTCATGCCATTAATCCGGTCGACGAATTCTTGTTCGCGGTTCCCTGCGTAAACAATATGGGTGTGGCTATCGCACCAGCAAGGCAAAACCATTTTCTCGTATGCATCAATAATTTTTTCCGGATTGATTTGAGGGCAGTCTTCCATCAAACCAAAATCTGTTATGCAATCGTCTTCAATAACTAAAAAGGCATTTTTGATAGTGGGTAGTAATGCCATTTCAGCGCCTGAAACTTTGGCAATATTGGTTTCTCTGACTTGCAATAGTTCTTTGATATTGATGATCAGCGTTTGCATGTGGTTTTTTTTGTAAATGTAAACTGGAATTTTAAAAACTCCTATCTTTATGACCAATTATTGTGGGGATATGAAAAGAATCAAATACAAAAAAGTTAGAAAAGTACAGCCTAACTACTACGAATATACTGGAGTTCACAAAACAGATCCTGTCGAAATGCAGTTGTTTGTATACGACGATGCCGGCTACGAAGAATATAAAAAAGTATCGTTGCTTCGGGTGAAGAAAGAAATCGAGGATGAACTTCAAACAGATGATGTGAAATGGTTTAATATCCACGGACTGCACGATGTTGAACTAATAAAACATATTGGAGAAATGCTGGCTGTTGAGGCCTTCATCATCAGCGATATTCTGAACGTTTCCCGACGCAGCAAAATGGAAGAGCTCGACCAAGTACTGTTTTTTAGCATCAAATCAGTTCTACCCGGCAATGATTATGATGCTTTAGCGATTGAACAAATAAGTTTTCTACTAAAAGATAATGTCTTGGTTTCTTTTCAGGAGAAGAAAAGTGATTTTTTCACACACATTCGCGAGCGCATTAAAACACACAGCGGCATTGTTCGCAAGCGAAAAAATGATTATTTACTTTATTTATTGCTGGAGGCCGTGATGGAGAATTTTTATATCACTATAGAATTTTATGAAGACCAAATTGAAGCACTTTTGGTCGAAGCCAAGTCAAGCGACAAACCCGATGTTCTGGTTCGAATAGAAAAAAATAGAGAACATATTAATTTTTTGAAACGAGCCATTTTGCCATTGCGAGATGCCTTGTTTAATTTGAAAAGTGAGCATCATGAGGATCGTTATGACGGTATTGAAGAATCCAACTACGGTCTCTTTGCACGACTTCATCAAAAGTCGCTCGAGATTTTAGAGCAAATTGAGTATGACATGAACACGCTTGACAGTGCTTCTAGTTTTTATTTTTCTTCGCAAAGCCATCGTATGAATGAAATTATGAAGATACTGACCGCTGTCTCAGTAATTTTCATGCCTTTGACTTTCATTGTGGGTGTTTATGGAATGAACTTCGATATCATGCCCGAACTGCGTTTAAAATACGGTTATTTTTTAGTTTTGGCAGCGATGTTTTTACTTGTGCTGGGGATGATTTTTTTCTTTAAAAGGAAAAAGTGGTTTTAAAAAATTCGTTTGCCAGCGGCTTGTCGACTGCAAATAAATACAAACACCAATTTTCGAATAACTGACTTCTAAAAAAATGCGAAAGCACACCATTTTTATAATGATACATTTCATCCTATAAATTCAACAGTTCAGTTCCTAAATATTTAATAGTTTTAGGGTGCAGCATATATTTGCAGCAACAAAAACAAATTTTATGAAAGTGATTGTTACTATAATGTTGATTTTACTTACTGCCATTTCTTTTTCGCAAACCATGATTTCTGGTACAGTAGTCGATCAAAAAGGAAAAGCTGTTGCTGGTGCCAATATTTTCATTGAAGGGAGTTATGATGGAACATCGAGTGATGAGAAAGGTCACTTTTCCTTCGCTACCAGCACTTCCGGAAAACAGACATTGGTGGTAAGTTTTCTGATTTTTGAAACTTCGAAGACTTTGATCACCGTTGCAAATTTTCAAAACCAAACCATAAAATTAAGAGAAAGTGTAACTTCATTGGATGCAGTTGTAGTTACCGCGGGGACAATGGAATCTGGGGATAAAGCTAGGGTATCGGTGTTGAAACCGTTAGACATTGTAACGACAGCCGGTTCGGCAGGAAACATTATTGCAGCGCTGCAGACGCTCCCCGGCACGCAAAATGTTGGAGAAGATGGTCGTTTGTTTGTTCGCGGGGGTGAAGCCGATGAAACGCAAACCTTCGTTGACGGCATCAGAGTGGCACAACCGTATGGCGCTACTATCAATAATTTGCCCACTCGCGGAAGGTTTTCTCCATTTTTATTTAGTGGTATTTCCTTTTCGACTGGAGGTTATTCTGCAGAATATGGCGAAGCTTTGTCGAGTGTTTTATTGTTAAATACTGAAGACGAACCATTGCAAAATAAAACGGATATCGCATTAATGACTGTAGGACTGGGATTAGGGCATACCCAAAAATGGGAAAAAAGTTCGTTGAGTTTGAACACGGCTTATATTAATTTGGCGCCATACCAAGTAATGATTCCACAGAATGTTGATTGGAACAGGCCTTTCCAATCCTTATCGGGCGAATCAGTTTACCGCTACAATTTTAACAACGGAATATTTAAATTGTATGCTGCTTTTGACGCTTCACAATTTGATATCAATCAGGAAAGCAGCAACAGTCCTCAAAAAATCAGAGTCAATTTGAAAAACCATAACTTGTATGTAAACAGCTCGTATAAAGGGAATTTTGGAAGAAATTGGCAAATAACGTCGGGATTAAGTTATGGCTATGGTCAAAATAAAATAGCCCTCGATTTAAATAACGGTGACAATTCTGAAAATGCCACCCATCTGAAATTAAAATTGAGAAAAAACTTTTCCGATCGCTTTAAATTGACTTTCGGCGCCGACTATTTTATTACCAAATTTGATGAATTATTTGAAGATAATACAAACGTTCTCCAGCGTGTAAATACAAGTGGTTATTATGCTGCTATTGCCGCCTTGTATACCGAAGCGGACATTTTCTTTTCCAAAAAGTTGGCCGCTAAATTGGGCTTTAGGGCTTCTAACAATGATTTACTCCGACAAACCAATCTTTCTCCAAGGGTTTCATTGGCCTACAAAGTTGCGAAATACAGTCAGTTTTCATTGGCTTATGGCGATTTTACGCAGAGTCCCGCCGCAAACTATATCAAATACTCAAAGTTTCATCAATTTAAAAGCGAGGCAGCCGCACATTACATACTCAACTTCCAATATAGCAAAGAACGAAAAACTTTTCGTGCAGAAGCTTATTACAAAGACTATCGCAACCTTGTCAGGTATAATACATCGACGGCGCTGCCCAATTCTGTTTTTTCCAATGACGGGTTGGGTTATGCTAAAGGCCTAGATGTGTTTTGGCGCGACGGCCAGTCTTTTAAGAATGTAGAATATTGGATTTCTTATTCTTATATTGACACACAACGCAACTATAAAAACTATCCCACATCGGTAACGCCCAGTTTTGTAGCCAATCACAGTTTGTCGGTAGTGACGAAATATTGGATTCAGGACTGGAAATCGCAGATCGGATTTACCAACAGTTTCAGTACCGGACGGCCTTATAACAACCCAAATGAATTGGAATTTATGAACGGTAAAACGAAATCATTTAACAATTTAAGTTTCAACTGGGCGTATTTACTATCGCAGCAAAAGATTTTGTATTTTTCGGTATCTAATATTTTAGGAACGCAAAATGTTTTTGGTTATGACTATGCGATTCAAAAAAACAGCAATAACATTTATGATAGAAAAGCGATTACGCCCACGGCCGACCGGTTTTTCTTCGTGGGTTTCTTTTGGACCATTAGTGATAACAAGAAAGACAACCAGCTAAACAATTTGTAACAGATCAATTCATACCGTAAAACCCACAGTTCAGTCAGAATCAATTTTAAAATCAATAGCAGTGACCTAAGTTTGTCTGAGTATTAACAATCAATTTAAAAATTAACATTATGAAAAAATTTATTTTTGCAGCTTTCATTTTAGTATCGGGTTTTGCCCAAGCACAAGGTCAGTTCGAACAAGGCATGAGCAAAGCTTTTTCGCTTTGGAAAGAAGGTAAAAACGCCGAAGCTTCGGCCATGTTCGAGCGCATTGCCGCAGCAGAAAAAAGCAGCTGGCTACCGAATTATTACGTGGCCTTGGTCAATACTATCAGTTCTTTTGGCAATAAAGACAAAGAAACAGTGAATGCTTTACTGACCAAAGCGCAGACTGCGTTGGATGTTGAAATGGCGAAAGACCCAAACAATGCTGAAATTTTAGTCATGCAAGCAATGATCTATACGGGATGGGTAGCTTTTGACCCGATGACCTACGCGATGCAATATTCAGGAAAAGTGATGGAAATGTATAACAAAGCCGAAGCCATTGCGCCAGAAAATCCGAGAGTGGTTTTTGGAAAAGCAGAATTTGAAATAGGCGGCGCAAAATTTTTTGGAACAGATATAAAACCGTTGTGTGCAAAAATTGATAAATCGATTTCCTTATTTGCAGCTTTCAAACCCGAAACACCTTTTTCCCCAAAATGGGGATTAGACCGCGCACTCGAAGTACAAAAGGGCTGCAAATAATTTAAAAAAATCGGTTTAAGTAAGTGTGCGGCATGGATAAAATCAATTTAATGTTTGAGATTAAAATTTAATGAAACTATCACCAAAATTTTTTTTAAAGGGATTCCTTTTAAGTTGCATCATATTTTTGATGCTGCAGCTACTGAATTTGAGTTTTGGTTATCCCCTTCATTTAGATGTCAACTTGCTGATAAATTTTGGCTATACAACGTTATATACTTTTTCGCTTAAATTGGCAAATAGTTACATTTTTAAATGGTTAGATAAGATTTTTGAAAAAGATCGATTTTCTAAAAAAAGAATTATTGTAGGTTTTGTAAGTTCTTTTGTAATATCGTTGGGCGTTATTTTTTTGCTGCGCATTTTTGAAGATGTAATAATCGAAAAGCGAACTTTTGCTGCTTTCATTGCCAAGGAACAGGCGGCTAATTATTTGGTGGCCATCACTATTACTTTTTTTATCACGTTATCGCTGTATGCTTTTTATTTCTATAAATCGTATCAGGAAAACAAATTTAAACAACAGAAAATAATTGCAGGCACCGCCAACGCAAAGTTTGAGAGTTTAAAAAACCAAATTGATCCACATTTTTTATTTAACAGTCTGAATGTGTTGAGTTCTTTGATAGAAGAAAATCCTGAAAATGCGCAGCGTTTTACAACCTCGCTTTCCAAAATTTACCGCTACGTTTTGGAGCAGAAAGACAAAGAATTGGTTTCTGTAGAAGAGGAATTGTCTTTTGCTAAAACATATATGAACTTGCTGAAAATGCGTTTTGAGAATAGCCTCTTTTATGAGTTGCCCGATGTGGCTATCAATCCCGACGCGAAAGTAGTGCCGCTTTCTTTACAATTGTTATTGGAAAACACGGTCAAGCACAACGTAGTGAGCGAACAACGTCCTTTGCACATTCGGATTTTTGTAGAGGGAGATTATTTGATCATTCAGAACGACTTTCAGAAGAAGGAAGTATTACAGGATCGGCAGGGAGTAGGTTTGCAAAACATTGTCAACCGCTATGGCATTATCACAAATCGCAAAGTATTGATCTACCAAGAAGAAAAAACATTCACCGTTAAGATTCCGATCTTAACCAAACAAATTACAGTTATGGATACAGCAACAGATTATCATCAAAACAACGCCTACTACAGGGCTAAAAAGAGAGTGGAGGAGCTTAAAGGTTTTTATGGGAACTTGATTTCGTATTGCATAGTTATTCCGCTTTTAGTTTACATTAATCTACAATTTTCGCCCGAATTTCAATGGTTTTGGTTTTCTGCTGGCGGCTGGGGATTTGGACTTGCCATGCACGCTTTTAAAGTCTTCGGATACAGTTCTAGCTGGGAAGAACGAAAGATTCAACAAATTTTAAACAAAGAGCAATTTAAACAAACTTGGAAATAAGTTTTATACATCTCAAAAAAATGGAAAATAATGATCACCAACAACAACGCTATTTTCAAGCTAAGAAGAAAGTAGCTGAGATGAAAGGTTTTTACGGAAATCTATCGGCTTTCATTTTTGTAAATATTGGCTTTTTAGTTGTCAATTTGCGAACATCACCCGAAGAGTTATGGTTTTACTGGCCGATGTTGGGCTGGGGTCTTGGCATCATCGTTCACTGGATGCGCGTTTTTAATAAAATGCCTTTGTTCGGAAAAGATTGGGAATCCAAAAAAATCAAGGAATTCATTGACCAAGAAATGGCGCAAAAAAATAAGTATTTCTAATTTAATTTACCTATCATGACACGATATAGAAAACAGCAGTTTGAGAAGGACCAACAGCAGCATCCCGATTTTAGTTATGGAGAAGCTTTTAAAAGGATGAAGCGTATCAAAGGATTTTACATGCATCTTTTGATCTACTTGGTCTTTAACACGATCATTATCGGCGTAAATCAAAATCAAAAATGGTCTAGTAAATCAGATTTTTGGCAATGGGAAACTTTCTCCACAGCTTTGTTTTGGGGAATTGGTTTGGCCGCCCATGGCTTGTCGGTTTACGGTAGGCAGGTTTTTTTCGCGAAGCAATGGGAAGAAAGAAAAATCCAGCAGTTAATGGAAAAGGACAAAAAATCGCAATGGGAATAATCTAAATTTCATCAAAAAATACAGTATCATCGTTTATGAAGACAATAATTATTGAAGATGAAAAGCCCGCAGCACGACTGTTGCAGCGTAAATTAGAAAAATTGCAAATACAAGTTGACGTAATGTTGCATTCGGTAGAAGAAGCGTTAAACTGGTTTTCTAAAAACGAACATCCTGATTTAATCTTTCTCGATATTCAATTGTCTGACGGGCTGTCATTCGAGATTTTTGAAAGAATAGAAATTAAAAGTGCGGTAATTTTTACTACAGCCTATGATGAATATGCTTTGAAGGCATTTAAATTAAATAGCATTGATTATCTCTTAAAACCAATTGACGAAGCCGATTTGACCATTGCAGTGTCGAAATACAAAGACCGATTGCCCAAACAGGAAACGCTGCAATTTGATTTTAACCAAATTAAAAAAATGCTTTTAAACCCATTTGAAAAAAGTTATAAAAAGCGATTTACAATTAGCATCGGGCAGCATTTGAAAGTCATTTCCACCGAAGAGATTGAATGTTTTTTCAGTGAAAACAAGGGAACTTATATTCACACATTCGACAATAGAAACTACTTGATCGAAGCTACTTTAGAAGTATTGCAACAAGAATTAGATCCTTTGGAATTTTTTCGTGTGAGTCGAAAATTTATCATCCCGCTTAAATCCATCAAAGAAATTGTGCGTTTCAGCAACTCGCGTTTGAAGGTAGTTTTACCATCCTACAGAGACGATGAGGTAGTTGTGAGCCGAGAGAAAGTAAATGATTTTAAAAATTGGATTGGCTAATTTTGATTAATATTTTAATTAACATAAACTTTATTAAATAATTGATTATAAGCGTATAAGTATCTTACTATCGATTATGTCTATATTGATTTAAATGGTAATGACATTTTTTCTAATGCCTATAATTACAAAAATCAAAGACGAATAAAGTATGAAGAAAGGGATAATATATTCAATCAAATTTAGGGGTAGCATAATCGCAATAATCAGTAACTGAAATCCCAATCCGTAAAGCGAAAGTAAAGTCATAAACCAATTTGGGAAGGTTTTTACTTTGTACGCATTTGGGTCTAAAATATGAATTGTTTTATCAAAAAGGCCATAGACGATCGTGTAAATTCGAAACAGAACATCTACTGATTTTTGCGTTTCACCCGGCAATGCTCGAGGTGATTTGTATTCAAAAACTTTGCTTGTTGCATCACCTCCGACCGATTTATTTCTTAGAATTACATAGTAGTAATTATACAAAGTGCCTTGCAATTGAATGCCGATGAATGCTAAAATGGTAAATATAAAACTTGTTTCGGAAACATAACAGATCATCATGAATATGAGAAAATTCAAAATGATATCGAAAATACTATCCAAATAGCGTCCGGTATATGATGGCTTATTTTTAATTCGGGCCAGTTCTCCGTCAGCGGCATCAATAATCGATTTTAAGACAATAAAAAGTCCTGCAGTAAAATAGTGGTGTTGTAGGATGCAGTAGATCGCAACCAAGCCCGAGACACCAAAAAGCAAGGTAACATGAATGGGGGTAAAACGGGTTTTTGTCAACTGTTGGGCGAAAAGTTTGCCAAATGTTCTTCCGTAATCGGAGAAATCTAGAAATTTATCTTGAGTAGCAAGTTTAGACATTATAGATAGAAATATGAAAAACAATTAGCCGGCAAAAGTAAGTAAAAATTACGTGGTTCATTTGATCAACAGTGTTTTAGATTTTTTTAAATAATCTTGTTGAAGCTCCAGAAAATGGTAACGCATTCTAAAACAAGCATCACTGTTGATAAGAATTTTGAGCTCTTGTTTCTAAAAATAAATAAAACTGGCATCCAAAAAGCAAAGAGGCAATAATTAAATGAATGGGTTGTGAGGCGAAGGGAAAATCGAAATAATACATAACGGCGCCTGACAAAATTTCAATAACTATCAACAGCATCGCCCAATTCATTTTATTAAAACCCAGATGTAATTTTCGATTACGTAGCCATAAAAACACATTTAAACTTAAAATCAATATCGAAAATGAACGGTGAATGTAAAAATTCAAAATAGGCGAGTCTAATACGAGATGCATTTGATTGTATCCTAAAATCTTCACCTGATCGTCTACATATTGCCGTACTTGTGTTCCTAAAACAATTTGAAATACCGTTAATATCATGGCCGTTAATAGTAATTTTTTGAATTGTAAATCGTCTTTAACGCCTGCTTTTGCTTCCTTTGCTGTGTTAATAATGTAAAGAAGAACGCCCACAATAATCAAAGCTACAATCATGTGTAGTGTGATTTTAACTGGATTCAATACAGAATAGACAACCCTGGCGCCAAGCCAACCTTGAAATCCCATCATCAAAACAGCTGCTGCGGATAGTAGGGTAATTTTTTTATTTTCCTTCCAAAAGTTAAGTGAAAAAACTGCCATTATTATGATTGACAGTCCGGCCAGTGCACCCACCAATCGATTTAGATATTCTATCCAAGTTTGTGTTGGATTAAAAATGGCATAATCGTGCTTGGTGTAAGGTCGCCAATATTTCAGGTCAAATTCTTTCCCGGTTTTAAAATCAGTTATGGCGACCAGCAATTTATCATCTTTAATAATTACCTGATCTTCCTCAAACTCGCGATTGGAAGACCACGTCAACTCTTTGACATCTGTAGGCGGAATGTAATATCCAAAGCACTTTGGCCAATCAGGGCAACCCATTCCTGAGCCGGTCATTCGCACTAAAGCACCGGCCACGATGACTAGGTAAACCAGTATCAAGGTTGTTTTTGCGGTGGTGATAAAATATTTCTTCATTTCACTTAGAGTAATTAATTCATTTTCAATCCTAATTTTGATGCTTTTTCGACCATAAAAGCGTATGCCGCCTCATAGTCATTCGGAATTTCACCTTCCAAGATGGCTTCTTTAATGGCTTCTTTCAGAATCCCAATTTCTCGAGAGGGCTTCAGTTTAAAAAGCGCCATGATTTCTTCTCCCGAAACGGGTGCCTGAAAATTGCGAACGTGATCGCGTTCTTCTACTTCAACTATTTTTTGACGAACGAGGTCAAAATTTTGATGGTATTTTTTAAATTTTACGGCATTTTTAGTAGTGATATCGGCTTCACAAAGGATCATTAAGCTCTCAACATCCTCGCCAGCATCAAAAACCAGCCTGCGCACGGCGGAATCCGTCACGGCATCCTGCGACAGGACAATGGGGCGCGAACTCATCATCACTATTTTTTGTACAAATTTCATCTTATGATTGAGCGGCATGTGCAAGCGTTCGAAGATTTTTTTCGCCATTTTTCCACCCAAAAACTCATGTCCGTGAAAAGTCCAGCCTTGTTTTTTATTAAAGCGTTTTGTGGGCGCTTTACCGATATCGTGCAGTAAAGCCGACCACCGCAGCCAGACATCGTCGGTGTTTGAACAAATGTTATCGAGGACTTCCAAGGTGTGGTAAAAATTGTTTTTATGGGTATGGCCTTCTATTTCTTCCACTTCATTCAAAGCCGTCAGTTCAGGAAGTATAATTTCTAAAAGACCGGTTTGATACAATAATAAAAAGCCTATAGATGGCTTATCAGTTGCCAGAATTTTATTGAGTTCTTCTACAATGCGCTCCCCCGAAATGATTTTAATTCGATCTTTATTTTTGGCAATGGCCTTTAAAGACTGCTCATCAATTTTAAATTGCAACTGACTGGCAAATCTGACGGCACGCATCATCCGTAGCGGATCATCAGAATAAGTAATGTCGGGATTTAATGGCGTTTTTATGCTCTTATTTTGCAAGTCATTTAATCCATTAAAAGGGTCGGAGAGCGCCCCAAAATTATTTTGGTTTAAGGATAACGCCAAGGCATTGATGGTAAAGTCACGGCGGTTCTGATCTTCTGCTAGCGTACCGTTTTCTACCGCGGGATTCCGACTGTCAAAATGGTAACTTTCTTTTCGAGCGCCTACAAATTCGATTTCTGTATCTTCAAATCGAAGCATGGCTGTCCCGTAGTTTTTGAAAATTTGTACTTTCGGTCTGTTAGGAAGCAGCTCCGACACTTTTAAGGCAAGGGCGATACCACTTCCAACGGCAACAATATCTATGTCTTTTTTAGCATCCCGTTCCAGAATCAAATCCCTGACAAATCCGCCGATAACATAACTTTCTAGTTGGAGTTCCTGGGACGCCTTCGAAATGATTTGAAATATTTTTGGTTGGAGCGCTTCTTCGTATGAAATCTTACTTTGCATTGATCTGAATTGAATTCCAAAATTTAATCTTTGTTAAAAACTACAGATGGAATGGGTATATTATTTTCGTAACACTTTGACCTGCGAATCATTCGTCAATTTAATAATTGTAGAAGGCTTTCCGGCAACTTTTTCGTGATACAAATTTACAACATAGTCGACACCTTTTATAATCTCTGCACTAATTTCTTTGAAAGAAGTGGGTGTGAGTTGCCCAGAAATGTTAGCAGAAGTAGAAACTAATGGTTTTTTCATACGTTCCATTAGTTTGAAACAGAAAGGTTCTTTGACGATTCTTACACCTAATGTGCCGTCTGGCGCAATAATATTGGCTGCAACATTGCGAGGATTGTCTAAAATTAAAGTTGTCGGGTTCTCTGACAAGTCTAAAATTTGCCAGGCTACTTCAGGAATTTCTTTAAATACGTTGTACATCATTTTTTCACCATTCATCAAACAAATCATGCT
>JACMOK010000153.1 GCA_014378065.1 Flavobacterium sp. | reverse complement strand
CAATTGCTGAAAAAGCCTGGTTTTGCGGAGAGCAATTTGACTATTTTGAACAACTGTTTTTTCAACTTCCGCATTTTAAAACTTCTGACAACAAAATCTACATGATTCTTTCTGAAGACTGCGACCTTCAGAAAATAAAAATTATCGCCTTAAAAAACGAAATGGGTTTTAAAGTGCTGTTGGCAAAAAAGGTTGCTGGCGAAAAAAATTATATTTTCGAAATCGACAAATTATAACTTCCGAGTAGATTCGCGCTGTCTGAGTTCAGTTTTGATCACGGTTGTAACAAAAACTTGGTCGTCTTCCGCTGTGCTGCTTTCCAAGCGTTCAATCAATAGTCTTGCTGCTGCTTCGCCAATCTCCGGCCCGTGCTGGCTGACTGTCGATAAACTGGGAGTCAATCTTTTTGACCAAACGCCATCTGCAAATCCTATAATCGATAAATCTTCCGGAATTTTATAATTTTCTTTAAGTCCCATTTTTATTGCTGATACCGAAGCGTGTTCGTCTAGCGCAAAAATGCCATCGATCGTATTGTTTTGAAAAAGCACCTTCAATTTGTGGTCAAAATCGTCTTCTGTCTCACTCAAGACAATCAAATTTTCATTGATGGAGATTTTATTTTTTTCGAGCGCTTTAAAATAGCCCTGAGCCCTTAATTTGCCTACACTCAGATTGTCAATGGCGGAACACAATGCTACTTTTTTACAACCCAGATTGATCAGGTGCTGCGTTGCGTCAATAGCCGAATCAAAATCATCAACAATAACTTTATCGCATGCTACCTCGTCGGAAATACGATCAAACATCACAATGGGAGTGCCGTCATTGATGATTTCGTTAAAATGACCAAATTCTTGCAGTTTCTGTGCTTCCTCTGAAATGGATAAGATAAAGCCGTCAATTGTTCCGTTGCTTAACATATCTAGCGTATGCATCTCCTTTTCAATCGCATCGTTTGAAATACAAGTGATCACATTGTAACCTTTTTCATCGGCTACCTTTTCGATGCCCTTAAAAACTTTTGCAAAAAAGGAATTTAGAATGTTTGGAATTATAACGCCAATAGTTTTAGTTTTTCTGTTTTTCAGGTTTAAGCCAATAACATTTGGCTTGTAATTTTTGAGTTTGGCATATTCCTGTACTTTAATTTTGGTTTGTTCGCTGATTTCGGGACTATCATTCAACGCTTTTGAGACGGTTGACACAGAGACGTGAAGCTCTTTCGCTATTTGTTTTAGTGTGGCTTTAGATTTCATAATTGGGTTACTATTTGACGAAATGGGAATTATATAAAAAATTATTTAAATTATAGAATGATTTAATTTGCTCTATCCTTGACCTTTACAGCGGAGTCGGATTTTGGAATTAAAAAAATTTTACGACCAGTACAACTTTTGTTTGTACGAATTTGATGTTTGTGGAAACTACAAGTACATTTTAATACGTATCTAAAAGTAATTGCAATAATAACCTAAAAAAATTAAATTATGAAAAATGAATTAAAAGTTCATGAGATCAATTCTGCTAGTAGTTTTACCAACAGAAGGAGTTTTCTGAAAATTAGCGGTATCACCATGGCGGGCACGGGGATGCTCTTAATGGGATGTAACAATAACGAAGATCCTGTAACACCCCCAGCTGCTAATAATTTTCCCGGAATCAGAAACGGTGTTTTCGATTTGGGCGGTGGTGATTTTGGAGTTTTGTCGTATGCTTATGCATTGGAACAATTAGAATCTGATTTCTACACCAAAGTGGTAAATGCCTCAGGATTTAATAGTAATTTTAGTGATGTCGAAAGACAACTTTTAACTGACCTATACTACCATGAAGTTATTCACCGGGATTTCTTTAAGGTCGCTTTAACAGGTGCTTTACCAAACCCCAGCACGCAGTTGCTTCCAGATTTGGCGTTCAACTATGGTACTTTAAATTTTAGCAGCCGTACCGCAGTACTTGCCACAGCAAAAGCACTGGAAGATACTGGCGTGGCGGCGTATAATGGTGCAGGTAAATTATTGACAAATCCAGATTATTTATTATTGGCTGGTAAAATTGTTTCCGTAGAAGCACGACATGCCTCAGCGATCAGAAGCATCATCAATCCAAATTCTAAAGATTTTGCGGGTGATGATGTTATCGATATAACATCCGGATTAGACCAAGCCAAAAATCCTTCTGTAATTTTACCTATCGCAGGTGGATTTATTACTACTGAGTTTTCCGCTAACTTTTTACCATAATTTACCACTAACTTAAAATTTAAAAATCATGAATATATTAAAATTTATAGAGTCGTTTACGAATGAAAATTTCAATCAAACACTCGGCTCGAGAAGGGACAGTTTTGGGCAATTCAAAAAGATGGGTTCTGATTTGGCTATGGCTTCCGTTCCTTTCGGAATT